>JAKAMV010000507.1 GCA_021812735.1 Chloroflexota bacterium
GCCGTCGACATCGGCAGTTTGGGAGCCTTGACACGACACAAATGGGTGGGCACTATTGACGCAAATGGGTGTCCAACGATCCGCCAGCGCCGTCGAAACGTCCCAGTACCGGCCGCGCGTGGCCGACACCGAGCTGGCGGCCATGCTGCGGGCCTCCGGCGCGGTGGTCGTCGAGGGGCCGCGCGCCTGCGGGAAGACCCAGACCGCCGTCCGGGCCACCGCGAGCGCCGCGCGGCTCGACGTCGACGACGCGGCGCGGGCAGCCGGACTCCTGTCGCCGGACCTCCTCCTCGAGGGTGCTCGTCCCCGGCTGATCGACGAGTGGCAGCTGGTTCCCGCCGTCTGGAACCACGTCCGGCGCGCCGTCGACGATGCCGGCGGGCTCCCGGGCCAGTTCGTCCTGACGGGCTCCGCAGTCCCGTCCGACGACCCGACCCGCCACAGCGGCGCCGGGCGCTTCACCCGACTGCGCATGCGCCCCATGACGCTGGCGGAGGCCGGGCGCTCCAGCGGGGAGGTATCGCTCGCCGCCCTCCTCGCGGGCGACGCGCCCCGCACTGGAGACTCCGGGCTGGACATCCGCGACGTCGCGGGTCTCGTCGCGGTCGGCGGCTGGCCGGCCCTGTTGGGGCGGCCAGTGGACGCGGCGCTCGTGGCCAACCGCGGGTACCTCGACGAGACGCGGCGGGCGGACCTCGCCCGCGCGGACGGCGTCGCCCGCGACCCGGAGAACGTCGGCCGCGTCCTGCGGTCGCTCGCGCGGCACGTGTCGACGCAGGCGTCGGCGCGGTCGATCGCGGCCGACGTCGGCGGGGCGGAGGGTTCCGTGGACCACCACACGGTCCTGGCGTACCTCGCCGCGCTCTCCCGCGTGTTCGTCGTCGAGGACCTGCCGGCGTGGTCGCCCGCGCTCCGGTCGAGGACACCGCTCCGGGCCGCCCCCACTCGGCACTTCGTGGACCCGTCGCTCGCCGTCGCCGCGCTCGGCGCTGATCCTGACCGCCTGCTCCGCGACGTGGAGACCCTGGGCCTCCTGTTCGAGTCGCTCGTGGTCCGCGACCTGCGCGTGTTCGCCCAGGCGCTCGGCGCGACGGTGTCGCACTACCGCGACGCGACGGGCCTCGAGGCCGACGCGGTCGTCGAGCGGCGCGACGGGACCTGGGCGGCCTTCGAGGTCAAGCTCGGTCCGGGCGCCGTGGACGATGGCGCCCGCTCGCTGCTGCGGCTGGCCGAGCGCGTGGACGCCAGCCGGCACGGCCCGCCCGCGGCACTCGTCGTGGTGACCGGCTGGGGATACGGCTACCGCCGCCCGGACGGCGTGTGCGTCGTGCCGGCGGGGTCGCTCGGGCCGTAGGCAGCGCCACCGGTCGACAGGGTCAGTCGCGGACGCCCGACGTGGTCGCACCCAGGTGGCATGCACGGGGGGTCAAGTCCCAGCGTGTGTGCAACAGGCGTCGCCGAGCTGCATCCGCGGCGCATCGTGCTTGCACCAGACGGCCACCCAATCGGGGACAGGACAAGGAGCACACGAATCCGCCGGAAGAGGCGGGGTGGTTTGGCGCGCCCGACAGGATTCGAGCAGGGGGATGCCACCAGTATCGTGCGCATCCGATCATGCAACGGCGGCTGTGATCGACCGCGAGTGCTAGCGTCGCTGCGCGGCTCCGCCCGTCAGCCGCCAGAACCCCCGCGGGTCCTTCGGGGAGGTCCGGACCGCCTCGATGAAGCCCCCCTCCTCGAGCCGGCGCAGGTATCCGATGGCCGTCGGGCGCGACACGCCCAGCAGCTCGATCGCGTCGCTGGTGGTCATCCGCCCCGTCCGCAGGAGGTGCTCCACGAACCGCTCGGAGCCCGGCGGGAGCCCCGCGCGCATCCTGGCCGCGATCGGGTCGTCGAGGAACGTGACCCGGACCGACGCGCCGGTCTGCACGAACACCGGGTCCGGGAGCCCCGCGCGCTCCATCTCCTGGTACATCCGGGAGACGCCCTCGCCGAGCTCCCGCCCGAAGCCCAGGTCGGCCATTGCGCGCGCGATGCGCGGATTGCGCGCGAACCGCGTGGTGCGGATGTTGTCGACGCGGACCAGCCCCGGGAGCCTGCCCGGGCTCTCGACGTCGATGCGGTCGTCGAAGACCTCGACCCGGATGTGGTCGCCGCCCATGGCGTAGGAGCGGTGGATCGCGGCGTTGACGACGGCCTCGATCCAGACCGGCTGCGGCACGTGGGTCTGCTGGCCGAAGCGCCCGCGGTCCCCCAGCCTCGTGACCGTCGGCAGCCACCGCGCGAGCCGGCGGCGGGCGGCGTCGAGCTGCGTCGGGATCGGGCCGGCGAGCCGGACGTCCTGCGCGACGTTGGAGCGGCTCCCGGTCTCCCGCGAGGTCCCCCGGTAGCGCAGCAGCCGCACGTGGGCCTCCGGGAACTGGGCCTGCGGCTCCGACCCGAGCACCAGGATGCCTGCGACGGTGGGCACGAGGGCGCCCTGCCTCTGGGCGATCAGGCCCCGGGCCTTGAGCGCCCGCTCGCCGTCGCCGACGGCCCGGATGGCCGTGAGGTAGCGCCGGACGAGGCCCTGGTCCAGGGCGTCCTGGCCGACGTCGCCCAGCGGCCGGGCGTCGAAGGTCGAGTCCCCCTTGTCGTAGTGCAGCTCCTGGGCCTCGAACGGGCCGAGGCGCCTGTTCTCGTCGCCGACCCGGAGGAAGGTCTCGCCGGCGGTGTTCTCGTGCACGCGCTCGCTCGCCTCGACCTCGACGACCACCACGTGGTCCGCGTCGCCGCGCGAGTTGGCGCACGCGAGAAGGTCGAGCGAGTGGCGCACCGGGGGGACGGTGAAGTAAATCGCCGCCTGGCGCCACTCGTTGAGGAGGCGCCCCGCCCCGTCCACGCCCTCGACGCGCCCGTCCTCGAGGCCGATGCACACGAGCCCGCCCTCCGCGTTCGCGAAGCCGATCATGACGTCGGCCAGCGCCTTGCCCCTGGCGCGCGGGCCCTTGCGCTCGAGCCACTGGCCCTCAGGGGCCGCCCGCAGCCAGTCGACCCGCTCCTCGTCTGGGAGGAGCCGCAGCTGCTCGAGGGTGGGATGCCCGAAGATCATGCCGGGATGCTATCACGTACTCTAATTTCTTTATAGTAGTGCGCATGCCGCCGGACCAGGACCGATGAGGGGCCAGGTCCGAGCGTCATTCCCAGTCCTTGCATCGGGGCACTTCCCCCTCCCACGCCTCGACGGCGCGCGGTCTCGCAGCGCGACCTCGTGATGGAGATGCGTGCGGGCAGCAAGTGTCCCAGGGCCACCGTCGACGCGATCGGGCGGACCAGGCACCAGGCAGCCACGTAACCGGCAAGTGCCTGGGTGGAAGTGCGTAAGACTGGTCGGGGCGAGAGGATTAGAGCCGACACACTGTCGCCATCCTTGCTGATCCCGGTCGAGAACATACCGAGCCACGTTGGTCGGATCTGGAAGACAGCCTGAGCTTCCTTCAAACCGCCCGTACAAGGGACAGGAAGGCCGCGACGCTCCGGTCGGTGGTTTGACAGGTCCCAGACCGATGCCCGCGACCTGAATGTCCCATTGGCGCTCCGCTGCGAACTCATCGGCCGGGGCCCATTCCAAGCCGAGGTCATCCGCTGCCGTATTGGCGGACCAGCGCCGTGTTCGCGGGGTGCGCGGCGAGCGTCATGCTCAGTCGAGGATCAAGCGCGTGCGCTGGAAGCGCAGCATCGCGGCGGCGAAGAGGGCGACGTCCAGCACCGCCAGGATCGCAGCCAGGCCGACTCCGATGGCGAGCCAGTCGAGGCTGCCGAGCGTGTCGATGGCCTGACGGCGCAGGTCCGCGGGCAGGGCCGGGATCGCGAGCGCGGGGACGAGCAAGACCGCGACCAGGGCCAGGCTCATGTTCTGGGCGGCCTGGCGGACCGTCGGGGCCCGAAGCGCCACGAGCGAGCCGCCGCAGGCGACGAGCCCGGCGCCGAGCAAGCCGAAGACGCCGAGGACCAGGATCGCCTGAGGCGAGTACAGCAGGATCGCCTGGCCCGGGTTGGCCAAGTTCACGGTCAGCAGCCCCACCATTGCGTTGACGACCATGAAGCCCCACCCGTAGGCGACGGCCGCCATGACCTTGCCGAGCAGGATCGACCGGTCGGACAGGCGGCTGGCCAGCAGCGTCTCGAGGGTGTGGCGCTCGCGCTCGCCGGCGATCCCGTCGGCGACCATGTTGCTCGCCAGCAGCAGCGGCACCCAGGCGAACGGCAGGATCGCAGCCGGCTGGTGCACGAGATCCGGGCCGATCTGCAGCGGCAGGACGACGCCGAACACGACCGCGGAGAAGAGGAGGCCCCGCAACGAGCGGCGCACCGTCCCGGACTGGAGGAGCGTCTCGCGCAGGTCCTTCCGGGCGATCGTCAGCGCGTCGGGGATCATGCGTCGGCTCCCATCAAGGCGAGGAACGCCTCCTCGAGATCCGCGCCGCCCTTCCGGACCTCGTCGATCGCCACGCCCTCGCGGACGAGAGCGGCGACCAACGGGGCCGTGCTGGCGCTCTCTTTGATGCGCAGCGTCAGCCGGCCGTCCGCGAGCGACGCCGATTCGACCGACGGATCCGCCGCCATCAGGGCCACTACGCGATCGTCCAGGCCGGCGCCGGTGACCTCCATGCGATCGCGCCGGGCCTGTGCGCGGAGCTCGTCGGGGCGGCCGATCGCGACCAGGCGGCCGCTCCGGATCACGGCGACCTGGTCGCACAGCTTCTCGGCCTCGGCCAGGTTGTGCGTCGTCAGGAAGACCGTGACGCCCTCCCGCCTGGCCAGGCCGGTCAGGTCGTCGCGCAGCGCCGCGGCCGCGATCGGGTCGAGGCCGGCGGTCGGCTCGTCGAGGAACACCAGGGACGGGCGGTGGAGCAGGGTCCTGGCCACGGCGAGCTTCTGCTTCATGCCCCGGCTCCACGTCCCGACGATCTCCTCGCGCCGGTCCCACAGGCCCAGGCCGTCGAGCAGCTCGTGGACGCGCCGCTCCCGCTCGGGCCCGGGCAGGTGCCAGACCCGGGCGTAGAAGTCCAGGTTGTCGCGGGCGGTCAGGCTCTCGTAGAGGCCCGAATGTTCGAGCAGGGCGCCGCAGTGCTCCCGGACGGCGGCGCCGTCGGTTCGGGTGTCGTGCCCGAGCACGGTGGCCGTGCCGCGGCTGGGCTCCAGCAGGCCGAGCAGGAGTCGGATCGTCGTCGTCTTGCCCGATCCGTTCGGCCCGAGGAAGCCGAAGATGGCGCCGACCGGGACGTCGAGCGAGACGCCGTCCACCGCCCGCAGCGAGCCGAAGTCGCGGCTCAGGCCCTCGGTCCGGATCGCGCAATCAGCTTCGCGCATTGTTCAGCCGCCCGCCCCCGGAGCCCGCCCGGACTTCGGGGAGTCCGTCCGCGGTCCGACGGAGCGCGTCGCGATACGTCCGGTAGGCCGCCATGCCCGCGTCGGTCAGGCGGCACACTGTCCGGGGCACCCTGCCGTGGAACGTCTTCTCGATCTCCAGGTAGCCGGCGGCCTCGAGCCGGACGAGGTGCGCGCCGAGGTTGCCCTTGGTCAGGCCGGTCTCCCGGACCAGGTAGATGAAGTCGGCCTCGGCCACCGTCGCCAGCACGGTCACGATCATGAGCCGGGCGGGCTCGTGGATCAGCCGATCCAGCGACGCGATCGTCGCGGCGCGGCTGGCGCCGGTCTCGCTGTCGGTGGTCAACGGGGGTCCCCTCGTTCGTCCGCCGGACCGGCCTGCCCGAGGTACGAGCGCAGCGTCCAGGCGCCCGAAAGCAGGGTCGCGACACCGGTGGCCCCGAACACCACGGCGCTGCCGCTGACCTCGCCTGCCCCGAGGACCACGGCTGCGCATCCCGCGGATCCCGCCACGGCCGCGAGCAGGTAGAAGCGCCTGAGGCCGAGCCGGTACGCGGGCACGAGCAGGGCGGCCGCCAGGGTGAGGCTCTGCAGCGCCAGCACCCGAGCCGGCGTCGTCGCCGAGGCTCCCAGGGCGATGGTGGTGCCGCCGACGATCACGAGCACGGCCAGGATGGTCCGGCGGCTCGACGAGTCGCGGCGGTAGGCTACGTAGCCGGTCCGCGGGTAGGTCAGGCGCTCCTTGCTCGTCTTGATCGCGCCACGCACCGCCAGTGTTCCGAGGAACACGAGGACCGTCAGGGTCGCGACCGCGGCGACCCTCACGGCCCCGGAGCTGGCCGAAGCCTCCAGCGCAAACGCGAGGCCCAATGCGCCGAAGAGCGCGCCCAGCCCGATCTCGGCGAACCCGTCCTCGTACCAGTAGCGGCGCGTCCTCCGCTCGATCTCGTTCTCGTCGTTCATGTCTGTTGCCGAGGCCTTCCGTCTTGCATTGCTGCTATCTATGCAGACCAGTCTGTAGCACAGACCATTGTGGTGTCAAGGCGGAGTAAGCCGACGGCCATCGGCGGAGGTGCCTCTATCCTTCGGGGATGGATCCCGCGGCGTTCCGGATCGCCCTCGATCCATGGCACGACTTCTACTTGGCCGTGGGTTCGGCTTCGGCCGCGTTGCTCGGGTTGCTGCTCGTCGGCGTTTCGATCAATCTCTCGGCCTCCGCATGGATCACCCATCCGCAGCGTGGACGGGCATTTCAGCTCGACGCGGTCGCGAGCCGTGCTCGTCCACGATCGCGAGCACCCAGGTGAGGGCATGCGCGGCGCCGACCTTGAGGTGGTGCAGCCGCCCGGCACGCCTGAGGGTGATGGCGCCCTTGCTGTCCGTCGTGTCGTGGCGGAGGCGGAGGTGCCCGCGGCCGGCGGGACCCGATGGCCGGTCCTTCGGGATCGCCCGGTACGCCTCCCCCGGTGTCCGCCGGCCGATCGCCCGGTGTCGCGACTCAAGACATTGGCGCGCCCGACAGGTGTGGGGCGCGCAATTTCAACCTACAGGATCCCGATCGAGGGCCGGGACGAATGGCTCAGCGCGGCGAGGCGTGGCGCGTGAAGTCCACGATCACTCCCTCGGCCAGTCCTACGCCGCGGCAGTTCGAGGTCCTGCGGGCACGTTGCGAGGCGGGATCGCGCAAGGAGGCGGCCGCGCTCCTTGGGATCAGCCCCGAGACTGTGCGGTGGCACCTCGGAAGGTTGTTTGAGCGCTGCGGCTGCACTGACGACGCGCAAGCGGCTTACCGGCACCACGATGACGTGGTGAAAGGGACTGCGTCGCGGGTCGCCTAGTCCCGGGGCCTGTGCCCTCGTCCCACTTCTGCCGCTTACGCCCCGGCGGGTTCCCGCTTCAGGTCGGCCTTCAGCGCGCGGATTGCGTGGTCTTTCGACAATGCGACTATTGGCTTGCCGGTGTCCGGGTGGTTCGCAGGCCGGCCCGCCCTAATGCTTTCGATTGCCTCCAT
>JAKAMV010000508.1 GCA_021812735.1 Chloroflexota bacterium
CGGGCCGCCTTGGCGGCCAGGCCCGGCATCAGCACGACCACGACGTACTACGTGGTCGACCTCGGGGGCGGCGGCCCGTGGCCGACGGGCCCGTCGAGCATGTACAGCACGGGTGCGTCGCCGAGCCCGACCGTCGCGTCGCCATCGACGGCGCCGTCGCGCACGCCCGGTCCGGCGTCGCATGCCCGGGCCGACACCGCCGCCACGACGAACGGGCCCGCGGGCGGCACGAAGACCGCGGTCCCGACGGCACACGCGTCGCCGTCGAGCCGTGCCGCACGGTCCCCAGCAGCGGCCCGCAGCGCCACGCCTCGGCCGACCGCCTCGGCGAGACCCACGGCAGCGTCCGTGGCCGGCGCGGGGCCCACGTCGCCGACAACTTCGGGCGGGGCAGCCGGACCGCTCGCAGGAGCGTCCAGCCCGCCTGCAGCGGCGTCCGGCCTGCCTGCGGGGGCATCGAATGCGCCGGGCGTCGCGACCCTCCCGCCCGTGCAGGCGCAGCCGATCCTCCAGGACGTGATCCCGACCGGCGCCCCCGCCGCCTGGTCGCCCGATGGCGGCACCCTGGCCTTCAGCGCAATGCCGGCCGACGCAAGCACCGGGTCGGATATCTACATCTGGCGGCCGGGCGACGTAACCGCGGTCGCGATCACCACCGATCACGCATCGTCCTTCGCATCGTGGGCCGGCGACCGGATCGTGGGCAGCGACTTGGTACCGGACACCGAAAACCCGAACGTCCTGACCCCGCAATCGTTCGTGCTCGATCCACGTACCGGCGAGCGCCGGCCGATCATCGGCACCCCGCTGTGGCTGCCGTCGGTGGATCCCGACGGTCAGTACGCCGTCGCGTGGTCCGGGACGCTGCAGCTGTCGGGTCTCGTCCCGGTGCCGGATCACGGCCAGCTCGTCTTCTTGGCCTGGCGTGCCCTGGATCCGTTCTCGTTGCCGAGTACGCCACCCACCGGAACCGCGGTGCCGTTCCAAGTACCGCCTCCCGTGAGCGTCGCTCCATCGCGGGCGTCACATGGCTCGTCCGGCGGCTCGCCCGCACCCAGCGGGACCACGACTCCCGTCGGGTCACCGAGCGTGCTCCCGTTTTGGGCGCAGAGACCGCAACCACTGGCGGCGTCTCCGCAACCGTCCAGCGTGCCCCTCCAGGACTGGCTGGTCGAGTGGTCACCCGACGGGTCGGCCTTCGGTCTCTGGGAAGGACCGGCGGTCGGCGTCGAGGTGGGCACGCTCGCGCTCCATGCGATCGACCAGGTGAACGGCCAGCTCGACACGGCGAGTCTGCTCATGGGGCCGGTCCCGGCGCGCCGCGCCTTCTCGATCGGCCTCGACCGCCTGGTCTGGGCCACGCCGCCCAACCCGCACGGCCTCAGTGAGCTGCGGGTGCTGGTCTGGGGCTCGTTCGGGCGAGGTGAGCTGCACAGCCGCCAGCTCGACCAGCAGGAGATCGTGCCGGCGTTCTGATGCGGGCCGGACCCGCTCCGCCGAGCGCGTGCCCGACGCCCTCTGGCGCCCGATCGCCGGGCCGTGTCAGCACGCGCCTCACGGGCCGTCGCTCCCGGCTACGATGATCGCGGCTCGGCGTCAGGCGGACGTCGATCTGCCCACGTTCTGGAAGGAATCCCATGTCGATCGTGCTGGACGGCACGTCCCTGACCATCGAACGGCTCGTCCGCATCGCGCGCGGTGGCGAGCGAGTCGAACTGGACCCCGCGGCACTCGAGCGGATCCGCGTCTGCCGCACGATGCTCGAGGAGAAGCTCGCCGCGCACGAGATCATGTACGGCACGAACACCGGGATCGGCGAGTTCTCGGAGGTCGTGCTGAGCGACGAGCAGGTGCGCGAGTTCCAGCGCTACCTCATCTACAACCACGCCGCGGGGATCGGCGATCCTGCACCCGTCGATGTGGTGCGAGCCGCGATGGCGAGCCGGATCAACGTCCATGCCCACGGCAACTCCGGTTGCCGGCCGGAGATCACGCTGGCGCTCGTGGAGATGCTGAACCGCGGGGTCACGCCGGTCGTCTGCCAGCGCGGCTCGGTGGGGGCGAGCGGCGATCTCGCGCCGATGGCGCAGATCGCGCTCCTCCTGATGGGCGAGGGGGAGGCGTGGTACGAGGGCGAGCGCCTCCCCGGGCACGTCGCCCTGGAGCGCGCGGGGATCACGCCGCCCGGCCTCCAGGCGCGCGACGGGCTGGCGACCATCAACGGTTCCAACGTGCTGACGGCGATGAGCGCCCTGCAGCTCTGGGAGATCGACCGCTGGCTGCGGCAGGCGGAGATCGCGGCGGCGATGTCGCTCGAGGCGCTGATCGCGAACATGCAACCGTACGACGTGCGGCTCCACGAGCTGCGCGGCTTCCCCGGCGCGGTGCGCGCCGCGCGCGCGATCGACCGCGTGCTGGCAGGCAGCGATCTGCTGACCGGGAAGATGCCAACCAAAGTGCAGGACGCCTACTCGATGCGCTCGACGCCGCAGGTGGTCGGCGCGGCGCACGACGCGGTGGCCTGGGCCTGGCGACAGGTCGAGACCGAGCTCAACGGCGTCTGCGACAACCCGATCTTCCTGCCCGACGCCCGCCTGACGCTGACCGGCGCGAACTTCCAGGGGACACCGGTGGCGCTCCCGATGGATATGGTGGGCGCGGCGGTGACGATGGTCTGCGTGCTCTCCGAGCGCAGGCTGAACCGGCTCACGAACCCCGCGCTCTCCGCGGGCCTACCGGCCTTTCTGACGAAGGGGGCCGGGATGTTCTCGGGGATGATGCTGAGCCAGTACACCGCCGACACCCTCATCGTCGAACAGCGCATCCTCTCGGCGCCGGCCTCGATCCAGTCGATCCCGGCCGCCGCGGACCAAGAAGACTTCGTCTCGATGGGGATGAACACGGCGCTCAAGAACGGCCAGATCCTCGAGGATGCGTACGGCGTCCTGGGCATCGAGTTCATGGCCGCCGCCCAGGCGCTCGACTTCCGCGAGTTCACGCCGGGCCTCGGCACGCGCGTCGCGCGCGACGTGGTGCGCAGGCACGTGGCGCATCTCGACGAAGACCGGCCGCTGCACGTCGACCACACGCGCATGCAGGCGCTCGTGCGCTCGGGCGAGATCCTGGAGGCCGTCGAGGCGGCGGTGGGGCCGCTGGGGTAGTGGCCACATCCTGCCGCATCTGGCGTCAGGCGTCACGTTGAGGCCTTGCAGCCGCGGCAAAATGCGGGTCACTCGTCGCGGTAGACTACCTCCAGGCCCATCCATGGACCGGCCCAGCGAGCCCGGCGAGGAGTGAGCATGACGGCGCGTCAGATCATGACCACGGACGACTTGCGTCGTGCCGTGGTCCGCATTTCCCACGAGATCGTCGAGAAACATGGCGGGACCGATCGTCTCGCCATCGTCGGGATCCAACGGCGCGGCGTCCCCCTCGCCCACCGGATCGCCGATGCGATCGGCCAGCACGAAGGCGTGCGGCCCCCCGTCGGCGCGCTCGATATCACCTTCTACCGCGACGACCTCTCGATGGTCGCACACCAGCCGATCGTCAAGGGGACCGACCTCCCCTTCGACGTAAACGTGCTGACCATCGTGATCGTCGATGACGTCCTCTATACCGGGCGCACCGCCCGTGCCGCCATGGACGCCCTGATGGACTTCGGTCGCCCCTCCGCGATCCGGCTCGCGGTGCTGGTCGACCGCGGCCACCGCGAGCTGCCGATCCGGGCCGACCACGTGGGCAAGAACGTCCCCACGTCGCGCGACGAGATCGTGCGGGTCCATGTGGTCGAGTTCGACGGGGTGGACGAAGTCCTGCTCGACCGGCTGCCGACGACGGAGGCGAAGGCATGACGCCGCGCGAGGACGCCCTCACCCAGGGCTGGCACCACCGCCACCTGCTCGACGTCGACATGCTCTCGGCGTCCGACATCGACCTCGTGATGCGCACGGCGGTCGAGATGAAGGAGATCCTCGGGCGCCCCATCCCCAAGGTGCCCACGCTGCGCGGCACCCAGGTCACGATCCTCTTCTACGAGGCGTCCACGCGGACCCGCGTCTCGTTCGAGGTCGCCGCCAAGAACCTTTCGGCCGACGTCGTCAACATCGCGGCGAGCAGCAGCTCCGTCACCAAGGGCGAGTCGCTGGTCGACACGATCCGGACCGTCGAGGCACTCGGCGCGGACATGATCGTGATGCGGCACGCGCGGTCTGGCGCGCCGTACCTCGCGGCCCAGGTCTTTTCTGGCCACGTGCTGAACGGCGGCGACGGCTGGCACGCCCATCCCACGCAGGCGCTACTCGACCTCTTCACACTGCGCGACCGGCTGCCCGGCGGGAAAGTCGCGGGTCGCAAGATCGTCATCCTCGGCGACATCCTCCATTCCCGCGTGGCCCGCTCGAACATCTGGACGCTCACGACCATGGGTGCCGACCTCTGGTTGTGCGGGCCGCCCACCCTGCTGCGCGGGTTGGAGCGCTGGGCTGGCGCGTTGCCCTCCAACCGCCGCTTGACCGTGACGACCGACTTGCGCGCTGCGCTGCGGGGCGCCCACGCAGTGATGGCGCTCCGGCTCCAGCAGGAGCGCATGGCAGGCGGCCTGCTGCCGTCGCTGCGCGAGTACTCCCTGCGCTACGGACTGACCGCCACGACGTTGCGCTGGGCCCGTGCGGATGCGTTGGTCATGCACCCCGGGCCGATGAACGAGGGCGTGGAGATCGGCCCCGAGATCGCCGCGTTCGAGCGCTCCGTGGTCACCGATCAGGTGGCCAACGGCGTCGCAGTGCGCATGGCGCTGCTCTACCTGATCGCCGGCAGCGGACCGATCGAGGGAGGCGAGACCCATGGCTGAGACACCGCGACCGGGCGAGCGCGTCGAGCTGTTCGAGGTCGAGGATGCATGGCTCGTGGATCCGGCGAATGGCCGGGAGGGGCGCGGCAGCCTGCGCGTGGAGGGCGGGCGGATCGTCACGGTCGAATGGGCCGGCGAGCCGTCGGGGGGGGCCGCAGCGCACGAGCCGTCGAGGACGGAGCCGCGGCCCGAGCGGCCCACGGTCATCGTGGCGCCCGCCTTCGTCGACCTCCACGTCCACCTGCGCCAACCGGGCCGGGAAGATGCCGAGACCGTTGCGACCGGGCTGGCCGCCGCGGCCCACGGGGGCTTCGGGACTGTCTGTGCGATGGCGAACACGACGCCGGCGATCGACTCGACCGGGCTCGTCGAGGCAGTGCAGGAGCTCGCGCGTGCGAGCGGCAGCCCTGTCCGGCTCTTCACCTACGGCGCCACCAGCGCCGGCCGGGCCGGGCAGACGCTCTCCCAGATGGGCGAGATGGCCGACGCGGGCGCGATCGGCTTCAGCGACGATGGATCGCCGGTGGCCGACGCGTCGCTCTTCCGGAACGCGCTCGCCTACGCCGGAGCCCTCGGGCGGATGCTCGTCGAGCATCCAGAGGATCCGGCCTTGACCAAGGGCGCCGAGGCCAACGAGGGGTTGGTGGCAACGATCCTGGGCCTCAAGGGCTGGCCCGCGGCGGGAGAGGAGAGTGCGGTGGCGCGGGACCTGGCGATCCTGGCCGACGTGGTCGCATCGTATCCGGCCTCCGCGGCGCCGCACCTGCACCTGACCCACCTCTCGACCGCAGGCTCGATCGATCTCGTCCGGCGCGCCAAGGCGGCCGGGTTGCCGGTGACCTGCGACGTCACACCGCACCACCTGGCGCTCCATGAGGGATGGGTGGCGGGCGATCGGCGCTTCGCCTGGGAGGCGGCCGATGCGCTATGGGTCGGCGGTCGCGCGGATGCGGCGCCGTACGACCAGTCGACACGCGTCAACCCACCGCTCCGCACCCCAGCCGACGCGCTCGCGCTCTGGAGTGGCCTGCGCGACGGGACGGTCGACGCGATCGTGACCGATCATGCGCCGCACACGCAGGTCGACAAACTCGTGGAGTACGGCGACGCCGCAAATGGCATCAGCGGCATCGAGACCGCTTGCTCGCTCGTCCTGGCCGGCGTCGAGGCCGGGCTGCTGCCGCTGCGCGATGCGATCCGCGCCCTCACGCTCGGCCCACGGCGGGTGCTCGGTTCCGTCGTGGCAACGGGACGGCGCGGGGCATCGGAGTCGCTCGTGCCAGGTCTCGTCGAGGGAGCCGCGGCGAATCTCGTCGTGATCGACACGGCCGACGGGTGGGACGTCACGCCGGAGACGCTCCGCTCGAAGGGCAAGAACTCGCCACTCCTCGGGCGGCGGCTGCGCGGCCGGGTCTTGGCCACACTCGTGGACGGGCGCTTCGCCTACGCGGAACTCGGAGGGGTGGAGGCGGCATTGGCGGCTGCCGCGGGCTGAGGCCGTCGCGGGCTGAGGCCGTCGCGGGCTGAGGCCGTCGCGAGCCCGTCGGGTAGGCCGGCGCGGGCCGGTCGCTCGGCCGGCCTACCCGGGCAGCACCGTCTCTCCCTGCATCAGGTAGCGGTCGACCGCTTGGGCCGCGTGTCGTCCCTCGCGGATCGCCCAGACCACGAGTGACTGGCCACGCGCGCAGTCCCCCGCCGCGAAGACCCCCGGGACGGACGTCATCTTGTCCGGTCCGGTGGCGACGTTCCCGCGCGTGTCGAGTTCGCAGCCGAGCGCCTCGGGGAGCGCGCGCTCCGGCCCAACGAAGCCAAGCGCCAGCAGCACCAGGTCGGCGGGGACGAGCCGCGCGGTCTCCGGCCGCTCGCGCGGCACGACCCGCCCGTCCGGCCCAACATTCCATTCCACCTCGACCGTCTCGACGCCCGCGACCCTTCCCTGCGCGTCGCCGACGAAGCGGCGGGTGGAGACGGCATAGCGGCGCGGGTCGGAGCCCCACAGGGCCGCGGCCTCTTCCTGGCCATAGTCGAGCCGGTAGACCTTCGGCCACTGTGGCCACGGGTTGTCCGGCGCGCGCGTCTCCGGCGGCCGCTCGAGGATCTCGAGCTGGGTGACGCTGCGCGCCCCGTGGCGCACCGCCGTGGCGACGCAGTCCGTGCCCGTGTCGCCCCCGCCGATCACCACCACGTCCCGGCCGGCCGCCGAGATGAACGTGCCGTCGGCGTGGTTCGAGTCAAGCAGGCTCTTCGTGTTGCGACCCAGGAACTCCATCGCCGGGTAGATGCCGGCGAGCTCGCGGCCCTCGATACGGAGGTCGCGCGCGACGGTCGAGCCCGTGGCGAGCACCGTGGCGTCGAACTCGCCGAGCAGCCGCTCGGGCGGGAGGTCCCGGCCCACCTCGACGCCACACTCGAAGCGGACCCCTTCGGCCGCCATCAGCCGCACGCGCCGTTCCACGATCCGCTTGTCGAGCTTCATGTTGGGGATGCCGTACATCAGGAGGCCGCCCACGCGGTCGGCGCGCTC
>JAKAMV010000509.1 GCA_021812735.1 Chloroflexota bacterium
CGATCTGCGTCGAGGCCGCGCGCGGCACACACCGCCAGGAGCTCGTCGACGAGCCGCAGCGGCAGGACGGGGTCGGCGAAGACCGCCGTCCCCACCTGGACCGCCACGGCGCCGGCCGCGAGGTAGTCGAGGACGTCGTCGATCGACGACACGCCGCCGATCGCGACGATCGGGATGTCCACGACCTGCGCGACCTCGTAGACGATCCGCAGGGCGACCGGCTTGATCGCCGGCCCGGAGAGCCCGCCGTAGGTGTTCCCGAGGAGCGGGCCGGTTCGGTCAGGACGCAGGGCCATCCCGGACAGGGTGTTCACCGCGGAGAGGGCGTCGGCGCCGGCGTCGGCGATGGCACGGGCGATCGGGCGGACGTCCGCCACGTTCGGGCTCAGCTTCACCATGAGAGGCAGGTCGGTGGCCGCGCGGACGGCGCGTGTCACGGACCCGGCGGCGTCGCGATCGATGGCGAACTGGAGCCCGCCCTTGCCCACGTTCGGGCAGCTGATGTTCAGCTCGATCCCGGCCACGCCGGGGACGCCGTCGAGGCGTCGCACGACGCCGACGTAGTCGTCGATGGACTCGCCCGCGACGTTGACGATGACGGGCACGTCCCAGCCGGCCCATATCGCGGCATATCGCTCGATGACCGCGTCCACGCCCGGGTTCTGCAGGCCGATCGAGTTGAGCATCCCTGCCGGCGTCTCCGTGACACGCGGCGGCCGGTTGCCGGCGCGGGGGCGCA
This sequence comes from Chloroflexota bacterium, assembly GCA_021812735.1. The sequence goes on from JAKAMV010000509.1 coordinate 740, forward strand.
GGGTGGTCCCCTTGCAGCAGATCGCGCCGAGTCGCTCGACGTCCACGACCTCGCCGTACTCCACGCCGTACCCGAACGTGCCCGAGGCGACGAGCACGGGATTGGCCAGGACCAGGCCCCGCCCGAGGTCCACGGAGAGGTCGATCGCCGGGGCGCCGGCCGGGGCATCGGAGTCCCCGGGCGGCCCGGCGGCAGGGCCGGGTGCCGGCAGCGCCGCTTGCGTCGAGCGCCCGGAGGCGGCCGAGGGACCCACCCACGCCGGCTTGATCTTCCGGACGGTCGGCGTGCGCTTCGGCCTGGCGCCGCCCGCGGTGATCACCCGCTTCTTCGCCTTCATCGGCGCGCCCCGCTCGTCGCTGCCATGGCCTCCCAGTCGATCTCGTCGGAGGCGAAGACAGGACCCTCGCGGCAGACGCGCTGCGGGCCGTCCACACCCCAGATCACGCACCCCAGGCACGCGCCCACCGCGCAGCCCATCCGCTGCTCCATCGAGACCTGGAGGAACGCCTTCCGCCGCGCCTGCGCGCTCCCGATCGGCACCGGTCGGCCGCCGCCGCGCTTCCGCCCGAGGGTCGCGATGCCGAGGCGCTTCGACCTCCCGGCCGCGAGCCCGGCGAGGACGCGGAGCATGGGGGCGGGGCCGCAGGCGAACGCCTGGTCCGCCCAGGCCTCGTAGTCGGTGACGAGATCCGTGACCAGGCCCCGGTGGCCCACCGAGCCGTCCTCGGTCGCGACGACGTACTCGAGCTCGTCCGGCAGCAGGCTCGACGGGTAGACCTCGGACGCGTCGCGGGCGCCGTACAGGAGCACGACCTTCCGGCCCTCGCGGATCGCCTCGTCGGCGAGGAGCCGCAGGTCGGCGATCCCCACGCCCCCCGCGATCAGCAGCAGGTGGTGGCTGCGCGGGTCGACCTGGAAGCCCTGGCCCAGCGGGCCGAGGACGTCGAGCCGGTCACCGGGCCGGAGGTGCGCGAGCCAGGCCGTCCCCCGCCCCACCTCGCGGAAGTGGATCGAGACGATGCCGGTCGCGGGGTCGGCGGTGTTGACGGTGAACGGACGCCGCAGGACGAGCCCCGACCAGTCGCCGGTCCGGACGTGGACGAACTGCCCGGCGCGGACGGCCGCCGCGATCGCAGGCGCGTGGTACCAGTGGATCCACTGGCCGGGCAGGATCCGCCGCGCCTCAACGAGCTCGGCGTCGGACAGGAACATGGCAGGTCGCGGGGCCGCCATCAGCGCGTGGCGCCGCGTGCGCGCCGGCCCGGCGGACGATCGGTCAGGCTTCGGGCTCGTCCGGGACCTCGTCCGCCGGCTCGCCGGCCTGGTCGATGCCCGGGTAGCCCTCGGCCAGGGCGTCGGCGAGGTCGCTGAAGACGTCCGTCGGGTCGTAGAACCCGACGAGATCCTCGGGCGACGCCAGCTTCTTCCACTCGCCGTCGGCACCCTCCGGGACCACCTCACCGGCGAACCGGCCGGACGCGGTCAGCACCAGGCGTTCGTCGTCGTCGTCCACGATGATCAGGTCGCCGATTCGCGAGATGAGGGGCGCGGCCTCCTCCTCGAACCGGGCGAGGAGCCCCGCCTCGGTCTTCTGGCTCCGGTCCAGGTAGTCGACCGCCAGGTCGTAGAGCAGGCCGGCCGCCTCCTCCTCGGTGTCAGCCCCGCTCGGGTGACGGGCCGCCCACGTGTCGGCCGCCTCGGCGTACCCGCGGTCCTCGTCGAGTGCGGGGGTGTCCTCGCCGGCGACGTTGGCCACCGCGAGGACGTCCTCGGCACCCGTCGGCTCGGGGGCCAGGCCGGCCGCCTCGCGCGCCCCCTCCGTGAACCACTGGAAGACGTCGGAGGGGTTGTACAGCTCGACCAGCTCGGCCGCGCTCTCGATGACCTCGGTCTCGGAGATCCACTCGCCGGTCTCCGCGTCCTGGTACCGGCTGCGGCTGCGGAAGGAGAGGTCGGGGGCGATCGCCAGGTAGTCCGGATCGTCGTCGATGAGGACGAGGCCCCCGATGGCGTCGATGCGCTTCCGGTTGGCCTCGAGGAAGCGCTGCATCTGCCCGGCGGCGGTGACGAGGAAGTCCGACCGCTCGAGCGCCGCGTCGGACGCGAGCTCGCCGAGGAGGTCGTTCTGGTTCGGGTCCATGGAGGCCTCCTTCAGGGGATGAACTTCAGGTCGTCGCCCATCCGCCACCGCAGGAACATCGAGTGATGGCGCTGGAAGATCCACTCACCGGCGCGGTGCCCGAGGGCCCGCATGCTCTCGTCCGCCTCCAGCCGGTCGAGCGTCGCGTAGTCCGGCAGGTCGAACATGATGACGTTGTCGAAGTCCCAGCCGTGCGCGACGTTGAACCAGCCGATGAACCTGATCCCGTACTTCTCCTCGTAGTCCTTCACCTGGCGCGGGAACAACGTCTGCATGAAGAACTTGAAGAACGGGTCGCGGCCGCGGCGGACCGAGAAGAAGGTCGCGAGAACGGGCACGGGGTCGGGGCTCCTCTGGCGATCGCGCGTGCTCGATGCCCCGGGAGCCGTTCCCGGGCGCATCCGGCCGCTATTGTCGCATGCCCCCGCCCGTGCTCGGACCGTCGGCTGCGGGCGGCGTCCCGGGGGCGGGCGCGGCGTCCGGAGCGGATGCGGGCGGCGTCTCGGCGGCGGATGCGGGCGGCGCCTCGGCGGTGGATGCGGGCGGCGCCTCGGCGGTGGATGCGGGCCGCGCCTGGGCGGCGGATGCGGCGTCCTCGATCTCCCCCACGGTCGGCGTGGGCGACGCGACCGGGCGCCGCCGCCCCCGCCTCTCCGCGGCCACGATCCGCAGCAGGAAGATCACGGTCTGGCCGACGAACAACAGCAGCCCGATCGTCACGAAGAGGAGGATCGCGCTCGCGATCGGCGGCCACCCGAGCTCCACCGTCAGCGGCGTGAAGACGACGAAGAACGCGAGCAGCGCGACCTGGAGCCAGAAGCAGCCGAGGCCCGGGCCCCGGCCGGCGTCGAGCTCATCGCCCTTGTACTTGGGCATGGCCGGCTTCGGGCGCCCGGGCGGTGTCGGCGAGGGGTCGTCGGTCACGGGGTCATCTCGTGCGTGAGTCGGGGGCCGGCTCACGATACCCGAACACCGGGACGTCGGGCTGCGGGGGACGCCGGGCAGCAATACCCCTGTCGCCGCGACGAGACTGGCCGACAGCGCCTGGCCGTGCTCATGGCCTGCAGGTCAAGAGACAGGAGCCATAGCGTCCATGTTGAGTTGACGCGCTACCATGGGGGAGAACCTGCGCGCCGAGTCAGTCGATGAGCCCCTGCCAACGCGCAACCACGCTCAGCACGGCTGGCCGGTTGAGCGTGCACGGGCGCCGGCTCGCGAGAAGCCCCGGGACCGTGTGACTCGTTCACCAAGGCCCAACCGCGTCAATACCCGCTTGACACCGATCACGGTATCGCCGCCTCTGTATGTGTAGCAGCGCCAGACCGGCATCGCGTCGGCCGACCACGAGGGTGCCGCCCACCGTGAGTCGAAGCTTGCTGATAGGAGGAGTCCACCGATGGACAACATGCATCTGAATCGACTGACGGCGACACGAGTGGTGGCACTCGTTGCTGTTGCCGTGCTCAGCGTGGCGGTGTCGCCTCCGCCGATGGCCACGGCGGCCGGCCCATCCGACGTGGCTCCCGAGGTTCGCGAGGCCGACGGCGTCCAGCTCGCGAAGACTGCCGAAGCGCACGGGGCTCTGGGCGTCTACTTCGACGAATCGATGAGCCAGTTCGTTGTGGTCGTGCCAGCTGCCGCCCCGACTACCTTCTCTCTCGCCGACGCCTCGCGGCTGAGCGTGTCGGTGCGGGTCGAGACGCGAGACATCGACCGCCCGACGATTGACCAAATCGAACGAGCACTCGTCGCCGTTCGGCCCGCGATCATGAGCTACAGCTACGGCTTCGTGTTCGATCCCCAGTCCGGGACCGTGACCCTCACTTCCGAGGCGCCCGAGACCTCGTTTGCGGCGATCGAGGCAGCGTTTCCGGGGAAGATCTCGTTTCGGCCGGGGTGGTTCCGGCAGGCCGGCTGGGACAACCCGACGCAGCCCTACCCGGGCGGTGCCTTCCTGAACGGCCAGAAGCTCTGTACCTCAGGCTTCGCCATCGACTTCAACAGCGGCGGGCGGGCCATGGTGACGGCTGGCCACTGCAACGACAACGGCATCGCTACCAACATGGGCACGGTGCGGCGCGAGGCAGCTGCCTACCCCTACTGGGACTTCGAGCTTGTCACCGGGAGAACGTACCGCGGCGCCATCTACGACAGCAGCGTGACGACTCGCTCAGTCATCAATGCGTCGAATCCGTCCGTCGGCAGCACCTACTGCACCACGGGCCGAACCACGGGGTTCCGGTGCGGCTGGACCGTTCGGAAGCTCAATCAGACGATTTGCTACGTCGACATCCCGATCTGCGCCCATAACTTGGCGGAGTTCTACAACGCAGCGGGCGACCACGTCCAGCCTGGGGACTCCGGAGGTCCGCTCTGGTACAGCTCCTCTTCGCCCTTCGGGGCCGGCATCCGTGGAGTCATCAGTGGCTGGAGTTGGGACCTGTTCCAGGGCTACAGCAGCTATGCCACGCAATACCAGACCATCGCTAACTACTACGTGGGACACGCGACATTCGGCGGCTAGGCCGGGGACTGCCCGGTGACGGCATCTAGAGGACGCTAGTGCGCCCTCGAGCGAACGCGTCCGGCCTCGGAGTCGGCGTCGCCGAGGTCTGGCTGACCTCGCTCGAGAGATCGCAACGGCGCCGGAGCCTCCCTGATAGTCGGCAGTCAGGCCCGACCAGGGAGGCTCCGGCGACCGCGGGCGACCAGCAGGCATCATCCTTCATTCGGCCCGGTCTTCTCGGGCAGAGGCTGGAGATCGATATCGCCATGGGAATGCATCCGCGGTCCACTGAGCGGCGGTTGGCCTGGAGAGATCCCGCGGCTCGGGTCGTCGCCGGAGCGGGACTCGGCTGGATCGTCCTGCCGTTCCTCGTGTTCGGCGATGCCCTCGCGCGCCATGCTTTCGGGACAGAGTCGATCGCCGCTGTCGTGGTCGACGGGATCATCGGAGTCTTCGTGGGCGTGCTGCTCCGAGCGTCGTCTCTCGGCTGGGCCGGTCTGGCGGGAGTCCTCGGTGGCGTGGTGAGTGGCGCGGCGATGCCGTATCTCGCGATCCCGACGCTCCTCGGCGTGACCGCACCGAGCCTCGAGGGCTACGGGAAGTACGCGCCTGGCATGGCCACGGCCGCCATCACCGCGACCGTCGCGATGGTGATCGCCGGTCAATCGCGCCGGCGGTTCCGAATCCGACCGATCGCCTCATCGGTCGCAGGGCTCGCCGTACTCGCTGTCTGGTTCGGCTTCTGGGTGGTATGGGCGCAAGCCGTTCGTGGGCTGTGACCGTCTCGCGTGATAGACGGGGACGCGGTGAAGTCACCCGCGACAGGATGCACGCCGCTGGAGTGCGGGCGGCAAGACGGCTGATCGTGCCCCGGGCGAGGGGTGGCGGGCCGGGCTCGTGATCATCTCGCTGGTCTCCACAGCATCCGCGGCCGCGGGCGTCTCCACGCAGGCCCTCCTTCCGCAACACCGCGAGCCTCGCCTGTCGCGGCTCCCTACTCCCTCTATGTCGCCAACGTAGATGGGCCGCAGGTCGACCTCCTGATCGGCGGGCGTCTCGTCGCTCAGGTCGGGTGCTCGGAGTCCACGACCCTTGTCGCAGGCGTTGGCGCAGTGCCGGGACTCCCATGGTCTCTCGACGTTCGCCGCCGCGGCGGAGGTATCCTCGGCCACTTCGATGTCGCAGGTGGCCCGAATTCGACGCTTCTCGTGCGCGAGGAGACCGTCTCGCTCGGGCAGTTCCCATCAGTCGGGCCGTCGGTGCCGCGGGACGCGCTACGTGGGGCCCGTAGAGGCCGGCTCGACACGTCGCGCACCCTCGCAGGTCGAGGCCCGCCGCCCTCGTATCATCCCGGAGTGACGCACTTGCCCTCTCGCGACGAAGGCGATCCCGCCCACCCCATCGACGACTTTGCCTGGCACCCCGAACCGGAGCTCGTCTGGTACGCCGACCCCGCCAGGTCCCGGGAGTCGGTGGAGGCTCTCGGCGCCGCCGCATGGGAGGTCGCGCTCGACTGGCTCTACGACGAGGGCTTCCGCCGGCCCACCGACCCCCTCCGCTACGGGGAGACCCGCCGCCTGTGGTACGGGATGGCGCCCGATGCCGCGGCGGCCTCCGTCGGCCCGGGCCCGGCCCCCGCAGACCCCGTTCCCGCCGCCGCCGTCCTCGACGAGTTCCGTGCCCGCCTCACCGAGCACCAGTTCAGCTCCGTGCATCCGCTGTCCTGGAGCTACTTCACGCCGCCGCCGCTCCTCCTCTCGGTCGTGGGCGAGCTCCTCGCACAGGTGATCGACCAGGGCGTGGACGTCTGGCACTGCGCCCCGACGGGAGCGTTCGTCGAGGAGGAGACGGTCCGCTGGCTCTGCGACCTCGCGGGGTACGGGCCGGAGTCGTTCGGCGTGCTCACCTCGGGCGGGGTGATGGCGAACATCATGGCGATGACGGTCGCGCGCGACGTCCACCTCGCCCGGCT
>JAKAMV010000510.1 GCA_021812735.1 Chloroflexota bacterium
AGCAGCGGCGCGGAGGCGTCGGCCGTGCTAACGCGAAGGTGCGGGCATCCAGCCGACCACGCTTCCTGCGTGATCCAGCCCGCGCCCAGGGCTCCGCCGGCTTCCTCGTCGGCCTCGGCGAGGAAGAGCAGGGTGCCCCGCATGGGCGCCCGCCGGGCGAGCTCGCGCAGGGCGACGGCCATCGTCGCGGTCGAGCTCAGCATGTCGGCCGCGCCCCGGCCCCAGACCTCCCCGTCGACGAGTTCACCGCCGAAGGGATCACGCCGCCAGGCGGATGGCGTGGCGGGCACGACGTCGGTGTGGCCGAGGAGCAGCAGACGCGGCGCCGATGGGTCACTCCCTTCGAGCCGGGCGAGGAGGCTCACCCGGCCGGGCGCCGGCTCGAAGCGACGGAAGACGAGCCGGTCAGTGCGGAGAAAGCCCTCGAGGAGGTCGGCGTTGCGGATCTCCTGCCCTGACTCCACCGAACCGTCGTTCACGCAGCGGTTGCGGATCAGTCCCTGCAGGAGCCCGGTGGCCTCGTCGAGGAGGGCCTCACTGCGGGTCCCCGTCGCCGGTCCATCGCTTCTCATGGCCGTCGCCGGCATCACAGCACCCTCGGCTCAGGCTCCCACGGTCGCCTCGCCCTGACGCAGCAAGGAGGCGAAGCGGTCGCAGGAGGTCGCCATCTGCCGCTCACTCATGCGCCGGACGAGGAACCGATCGGCGAGCGCACGGAGGAGGCCGGGCGCCGCCGTGATGTCCTGCTCCCAGGTGAAGTCTGTGCCGCCTCCGGTCGCCTCGGCGAGCCGGATGGTGGAGCGGTAGGACATGCCGCCCCCGATCTCCGCGGCGACGTGGGCGTGCATCCGCGGGCGATCAACGGTGACGACCTCGAGCCGCAGGCGGTGGATCCCGTCGGGCCCCTTCAGGACGAGGACCGCGGTGGTCCCGACCTGGTCATCCGGGCCACTCACCTCACCGATCTCGAGCAGTCCCTCGAGCCAGGTGGGCCAGCGCCGCAGGTCGGTCCCGAGCTGCCAGACGCGCTCGATCGGCGCGTCGACGTTGCGACGAATGCTCGCGTGGGCCATGGCGCACACCCCCTTCGCCGTTCGGTCATCGGCGCATGCCGGTGGCCAGGCGGGTCGGGTTCGCCAGTGGCTCGGACGCGGCACCGGCGGCCAGTGCGAGCGCCGCGCGTCAACGCCTCCCGCGTGGAGCCGAGCGTAGGCGAGTCAACCTGTCGGGACGTAGGGCCGCATTACCCCTCGTGCTCACACGGTCGCGTACCACGCGAGCGGGTCGAGGCCTTTGCTTCGTGCGCCCGCGAGTCGGTCCGGGGGCGCTTATTCATGCCCGAATCCACGATCATCGGCGATTTCGTCCTGCCGTCAAGGGTCTGGGATATGTCAGCGGGACTCGATGTCGGACTCCGCGCCGACGCCGAGGCGAGGCTGTCCACCGAGCTGAGGGTCGCCGCTTCACCCGGGCGCGCCCGCTGTCAGCGCTGTCGGTGATGTGGGGCGTGTCGAGGGTGCGCCCTCCGACGACTGGAAGACCGCGTATCAGGCCCACGCTCCATCGTCGACGTCACCTGGCGCGGCGCACCTCGAGCAGCTCGAGCCCCAGCGATTCGATCCGCCCGATCACACCGTGGAGGGCCGCCTGGTCCGGGAGCGCCCCGAAGAGCACGGTCTCGTGATCCCGTGATCGGGCCCCGAGCTCGGGGAACGCGCTCAGCACCCGATCGCTCACGACACCCCTGACGTGAAACTCGTACCGCGGCGGGTTCATGTGCTGGTTCATGCGGCGCAGCATGCGGAGCGCGCGGATGACGAGGCATCCACCGATTCGTGCTATCGCTCGTCCTGGCGGCGACTCCTCGATGCCGATCCGAGCAGCCCCAGCTCGCGCGCGAGATCCACGGCCTCGCTCCGCTTGTGCGCACCGAGCTTCTCGTAGATGTGACGCATGTGCGTCTTGACCGTGCTGGTCGAGAGGAAGATCTCGGCCGCGATCTCGGGCGCCGAGAGGTTGCTCGGAAGGTAGCGCAGGACCCGGATCTCGCTGTCCGTGAGCGGCTCGGCGGGCGCCGTCGCATCCCGCCGCGCCGCCGGGAGTGACGTCCCTGCGAGGACGTCGAGGACGCCCGCCAGGAGCGCGCCGTGGGCGGTCCGGTGCCGCGGATGCCGCTCGAGGAGCGCGCGCGCGGGCGTGAACAGGAACGGCAGGATGAGCCCGTCTGTCTCCGCCAGGTCGAGCGCACGTTCGACGTCGTCTTCGGCGGCGCGGGCGTCTCCGAGGGCGTCGCGCGCGAGCCCGTCGACCAGCCAGGCAGTCGGGAGCGAGTAGTCGACGATGACGGGTGCGCTGCGGTCGAGGACCGGAGCGATCGCGTCGAGAGCCCCCCGAGGATCCCGGTCCGCGAGGCAGATTGCGGCGAGCGCGATCCTGGTCTCCCCAACCTGGAGGTCCGCGTCGGATGCAGGCGTCAGCAGCGCTCGGGCCCGTGCCGTGTCGCCCAGCCGCGCGAGGGTCTGCGCCGCGAGGGCGCGGGCTGCGATCGCCAGGGGGTCGGACGCGACCAGCACGGATTGGAGCCGCTGGGCCTCGGCGAACTCGGCGACCGCGTCGCTCGGCCGTCCCTGGCCGAGACGCTGGAGGCCCCGGCTGTAGCGCACGAGGATCCCCTTGGTGGGCTCCACGTTGGGACGCAACGCCCGCTCCGCGCGATCGAGCCAGGCCCGGGCTTCGTCCACGCGGCCCTGCAACACGTCGGCCGCGCCGATCGTCGCGAGCACCATGGGAACGACGGGCTCCGAGAGCCACCCGTATCGCTCGAGGATGGCCAGCGCCTGCATCGCGAGGTCGCGGGCCGCGGTGATCGAATGCCGAGCCACGGCCACGGCGAGATGCGCGAGACAGCCCTGTTCCACGTAGGGGCGTCGGATTCGGCGCGCGAGATCTGCCGCTTCCCGCAGGTGGCGCTCCGCCTCGTCGGGGATTCCCGCCCAGACCTCGACGATGCCGAGACTCATGAGGGCGACGGCGCGCAGGTCGTTCGCGACGGCGATCTGACCGACGGTTTCGACCGTGGACGGCTCGACCAGCGCCGGCACGTCGCGGACTGCCATGCTGTGGTCGCCGCGCCACCGGGCGAGCGTCAGGCGTGCGGCCGCGAGCATCGCCTCGAACGTCTGGCGCCGCTCCGCGGGCACCTCGGATGCGCGCCGCTCGGCGAGGGCGAGGTACGAGATGGCGGTGTCGAGGGACGGCCGGATCACCTCGCCGTAGGCAAGGAACGCGGCGAGCTCCGGGTTGTCGAGTGCGTCTCGCGGAAAGGGCTCGAGCAGCGCGCGCACGGTCGCGAAGCTGCCGTCGAGCGCGATGCTGAACCCGTGCTGGCCGACCAGCGCGGCCGCGTAGGGCCAGTTCCCCGCAGCCTGCGCGTGGCGGATTGCCTCGATCGGGAAACCGTGCTCGGCATACCATGCGGCCGCCGTCCCGTGCAGCTGCGGAATCGCGCGCGGGTCCACGCGCCGGAGCTCAAGGCGAAGGAGATCGGCGAAGAGCGCGTGGTACCGGAACCACGAGCGCTCCCGGTCCATCGAGTACACGAAGGCTCCGGCGTTCTCGAGCTCGAGCAGGGCGGCTTCACTTCCGTTCGCTCCGAGAAGCTGGTCCGCGAGTTCGCCGTTGACGCGGTCGAGGATCGATGTGCGCAGCAGCAGCTGCCGCACCGGGTCAGGCTCGCGTTCGAGTACCTCGGCGAGCAGGTAGTCCGCCACGCTCCGCTCGCTGCCGGAGAACTCCTCCACGAAGCGCTCCGGGTCGGGGTGGCCGGAGAGCGAGAGCGCGGCCAGACGGATGCCGGCCACCCAACCCTCGGTGCGGGCAAGGAGCGCCGCAGCGGCGCTGTCGGAGAGCTTCACGCCGGACGCCGCGAGGAGCTGGCGCGCCTCGTCGAGCTGGAATCGCAGATGCGAAGCGCGAACCTCGGTGAGCTCGCCGGCCAGGCGGAGTCGATGCAACCCGAGCGGCGGGTCGTGCCGGGTGGACAGGACGACGCGCAGCGGGGGCGGGCGCCGGGACAGCAGCAGCTCGAGCTGTGCCAGGGTGGCCGGCTCGAGCAGCTCGTGCAGGTCGTCGATGACGAGCAGGACGGGTGTGTCGAGCTCCCGCGCGCCGTCGACGATGCGCTCGACGACGACGTCGCCGTCGAACCCGGGCGCCGGCCCGAGGTCGCCGATCGGCCCGTGCGGACCCGCCGCGCGTCGCAGCGCCTCGACGACCGAGAGCCAGAACCGCTGCGCGTCGCGCTCGTCGCGCTCGACGGCGATCCACGCTGTGCGACCGCGCAGACCGGTGCTGTCGATCCAAGAGCGGAGCAGCACGGTCTTGCCGCTTCCGGCAGGCGCGGACACGAGGGTCACGCCGCCTGCATACCCCGCCGAAAGCCGCTCGAAGAGTGCAGCCCGCGCCACGAGCGACGGCACGGCCACGGATGCGGACCGCTCGGGAGCGCCCATGCCGCGTATCGTCGCACGCCCTGATTCCCCGGTGCACGCTCTGCTGACGCGGAGTCGGCGGGATCGTGTGACGCGCCCGCGGGCTTCCTGGGAAGTGGGCCGTGCCAGGAACGACGTGTCGCCGCGGCGGCCTCATTGCGCGCACGGCATCACCGGGCCAGACAAGGCACGCGCCGCGGACCACGCGCTGGATCGAGGGTGGTTCAGGCGAGACGTCAGCGAGGGGATGGCGGCGCGAACCACGCGGGCAGATCGGAGGGCGATGCGGCGGGGCGGCCGGTATCGAGCGGACGCGCAGTCTCCTGCGTCGGCGACACGGTGCCGTGCGGGAGGACCGGCGGGCTGAAGACGGTGATCATGCGCAGCGGGGTGACGGCGCGGTTGATGAGCTTGTGCGGGGTGCCCGCGCCCACGAAGTCGAGGTCACCCTCCTCCACGCCGAGGGTGAGGGTCCCGACCTGCGCCTCGCCGACACCATCGACGAAGACGAGCAGCTGGTCGGTGTGGGCATGCACGATCCTGCCCGTTTCTCCATCCGGCGGCAGCGCCATCACCACGATCTGCTCGTGCTCGCCCGTGTGGATGACACGCATGAACGCGTTGTTCACCCGTGCCTCGGCGCGGATGTTCAGCCGCGCTGCCGCCTCCACGTCCATGGGGTAGCTGGTCATGACGGTGCTCCTGTCGTCTGCCGACCCTGGTCACGCGGACTCGGCGCTATCCGATCGAACGGCCAACGCCGACCACGATGGCTGCGGCAAGCAGGAGGAGGTTGAACCAGAGCTTCTCGCGCTCCCCCCGGCGCAGGTGCGTCCAGATCGCTCCGACCTGGACGGCTGCCAGGCCCCAGGCGGCGAGGGGTGCCAGAGGCGAGAGGATGCCGGTGGCCCACGGAACGATGATGCCGACCGCGCCTGCCACCTCCAGCGCGCCGACGAGTCGAACGGACGGCATCGGGGCCTCCTCGACCCAGCCCATGCCGGCGGCCACCAACCGGTTTCGTGACGCGGCGAGCTTGGTGACGCCTGTTGCCGCGTACACCACGCCCAGCAGCGCGCTGAGGATCCAGAGCACGAAGTCCACGGAGATCTCCTCCTGTGTCGAGACATCCGGCCGGAGAGGGCGGTCCCCCGCCTCCGGGACGGCGTCAGGGCAACGCCCTGGCAGCCGGGAGCGTCCGTGCCGCGCGGATGACGCGACGTCGTCCGATTCGACGGATTTCGACGGACGCTGAATGAGTGGCGCCAAACGGCAGATCGATCACTGCGCCGCCGGCTCGGGCTGATGCCAATGCCGCGCGTCCGCGCCACGGTGGGCTGCGAACCTGGGATGTCGCCGGGCGGCGAGGACCGCGACGCGGGACAGCGCGATCACGGCGACGCACGGCCCGACGAGCCGTGCGATCGTCGCATTGGGGGTTCCCGAGTACCCGAGCAGCGCTGGCGTCAGCGCGACCAGCAGGCCAAGCGCGACGTTGACGAGCTCGGGCGTCGGCTGATCGGGGTTCGCCAGCGACCAGATCCCGACCAGCGCGACGGCCGTCCCGCCGAGGAGGATGCCCCACAGGCGCACCCCGGAGGGCGTCACGCCCCACATCAGCAGCACGACGCCGAGGACGATGTTGGTCCAGTCGATCAGGGAATCCGGCGACTCCATTGGTCAGCTCCCGTGCGTTGCGCCCCGACGTGAGAAAGGGCACCGACGCGGTCTCCCGGAACGTCCCAGAGATCCGCGTCGGTGCCATCCTCGTTCGGGGCCTCCTGACCCCACGCGGGGCGTTGTGCGACTAGGCCGCGGACGCGGCCTTGTTGAGGTCCTTGCCGAGCTTGTCCAGGTCGTTGTGGATGGTGTGCAGGCGATAGGCGAGCCCGAGGTCCGAGACCCCGTATGCCATGGCCCAGATGCCCACCAGCCACGCCAGCGTGACGAGGCCGCTGCCGGGGAAGATCAGGAGCAGTGCGCCGAATGCGATCGAGAGCAGGCCCCCGAGGGCCATCCAGAACTCGCCCGCGACGAGCGTCCGGACGCGCAGCGCGAAGACGACCTGCAGGATCCCGACGACGATCGCCCACACCGCGACCACGTAGAGGAGCGCGATCGCGGTGATGCCGGGCCAGAGGAACGTGCCGATCCCGGCCAGGATGCCGACGACGGCCATCGCGCCGACGGCCCACGGGTGGCTGCGGACGAGCACGTCCCGGCGCGCGAGCGCCACGAGCAGGGCGATGCCGTCGACGAGCGCGAAAGCGCCGAAGAGGATCACGAGCACCCCGAGCGTGATACCGGGCCACGCGAACGTGAGAACCCCGAACACGATCGAGGTGACACCGAGGAGCGCGTAGAGCCAGGAGTCGCGGTTGATCTTGCTGAGCATCGGACGAGTCCTCCAAAGCGGTGATGCGTGTTGTCGGGGGGAAGCGTCCGGTCCAACCGGATGAGGAGTCGTCACCCGATCCGGTGGAAACCGCGTCACCGGGTCCGTGCGCGCGCCGATCCGAGGTCTGTGCGCTCGACCGGCGCGCAGCGAGCAGGGACGTGTCGGCCGACACCGGAGTGTCCGGGATCCTGACGCGGGAATCGACCGGATCGGACGAGGCTGCCTCGTCTGCCCATGCGCCAGCCTCCGCACGTACCGATCCGACGACAGGAGGCTTCCCGCAATGACTGGTCAGGGGTCCGTGCCGAACCCGACCGCAGATGGAATGCGGCCTGAGAATGCCGCCGCGACACCGCCCGAGCGAGGTGCGAATCCCGCCTGGGATGCGCGCGCCCCGGCCGGTTCGAGAGTCTCGAAGAGCACGTCTCCGGTGCCGACGGGCGCCGCCGACAA
>JAKAMV010000511.1 GCA_021812735.1 Chloroflexota bacterium
CACTCCCCGCCGGAGCGCCGCCCCCCGCCCGGCCCCCCGTCGCCAGCGGACCGGCGACCGCGCCTTCCATTCGCTGCTCGTCACCGGCGGCGCCGGGTTCATCGGCAGCGCCTTCGTGCGCAACCTCCTGCGCGCCGACCCCGAGATCATCGTCACCGTCCTGGACAAGCTCACCTACGCCGGCAACCCCGCCAACCTGGCCCCCTGCGAGGACGACCCCGACCAGGCGGGCCGCTTCCGGCTGATCGTCGGCGACATCGCCGACCCCCTCGCCGTCGCCCCCCTCGTCGCCGACGCCGACGCCGTGGTCAACTTCGCCGCCGAGTCGCACGTGGACCGCAGCATCCACGACCCGACCGCATTCCTTCGCACGGGGGTGCTCGGCGTGCACACCCTGCTCGAGGCCGTGCGTCGTGCCGACCACCCGGTTCGCTACCTGCAGGTCTCCACCGACGAGGTCTACGGCGAGGTGCCGGAGGGCGCCAGCGCCGAGGACGCCCCGCTGCGCCCGCGCAGCCCCTACGCGGCGGCCAAGGCGGCCGGGGACCTCCTGGTCCGTAGCTACGTGATCACCCACGGGATCGACGCCGTGATCACGCGCGGGTCCAACACCTACGGCCCCTACCAGTACCCCGAGAAGGTGATCCCGCTCTTCGTGACCAACGCGATCGACGGGCAGGCGCTCCCGCTCTACGGCGACGGCCTGCAGCGGCGCGACTGGATCCACGTCGACGACCACGCGGCCGGGATCGAGCTGGTGCTGCGCCGGGGCCAGCCGGGCGCCGTCTACAACATCCCCGGCGTGGCCGAGCTGACCAACCTGGAGCTCACGCGCCGGATCCTGGCGCAGCTCGGCCGCGGGGACGAGCTGATCCGGCACGTCGAGGACCGGCCGGGCCACGACCGGCGCTACAAGATGGACGGGGCGCGCATCGCGGCGCTCGGCTGGTCGGCGCGGGTGCCGCTGGAGGACGGGCTGGCGGCCACGGTGCGCTGGTACCGAGAGCACGAGGACTGGTGGCGGCCGCTGAAGTCGGGCGAGTGGCGCGGCTACTACGCCCGCCAGTACGGGGCGCGCCTGGCGGGGAGCACGCCGCACGATCCAGCGGCGCCGTGACCGGCACCCTCGAGCACGCCGCAGCCCGTGCCGCGCGCGGCTTTCCGGCCGTCGTGCGGGGCGTGCTCGGCGCGGCCTGCGGACTCCGCGCCACAGCCCGCGGACTCCGCGCCACAGCAACCGCTCCCGTGCCGTGAGGATCGCCGTCACCGGGGCCGGCGGCAGGCTCGGCAGCGCGCTGGTCGCGGCGCTCATGCGCGAGCAGCCCCTGAGCCGTGCGGTGTCGGTCGAGGGGTGGTCCCGGCCCGCGCTCGACCTGGACCGCCCCGCGACACTGTCGGCGCTGGTCCGGGCGCGGCACCCCGACCTGGTGATCCACGCGGCGGCCTGGACCGACGTCGACGGCTGCGCGCGCGACCCGGACGCGGCCATGCGCCGCAACGGCGAGGCCACCGCGGAGCTGGCGGAGGCGTGCCGGGCGTCCGGCGCCGACCTGCTGTACGTCTCCACCAACGAGGTGTTCGACGGTCGGCGGACCGACGGGCGCCCATACGCGGAGGACGACCCGGTGGCGCCGGCGAACCCCTACGGGCGCAGCAAGCGGGCGGGCGAGGAGGCGGTGCTCGCCGGGGGCGAACAGGTGGACGGTGCACGAGTCCCGGCCGGCCTGGCGATCGGGGACGGCGGAACCGCGTCGGGCGCCGGTGAGCAGGGGCTCGCGGCGGCTTCCGGCCATGTGGTGGTGCCCGGCCATCTGGCGGCTCCCGGCCGCGTGGAGGCTCCCGGCCGCGTGGAGGCTCCCGGCCGTGTGGCGGCTCCCGGCCGTGTGGCGGCTCCCGGCCGTGTGGCGGCTCCCAGCCGAGCGGCCGAGCGCGACGAACCCCGTCGCTGGGTCGTGCGGACCGCCTGGCTCTACGGCCCTCCCGGCGCGGACTTCCCGGCCCGCATCATCGCCGCCGCCGTCCGTGCCGCAGCCGATGGCACCACCCTGCGCCTCGTCGTCGACGAGATCGGCTCGCCCACGCGCTCGGCCGACCTCGCCTCCGGGATCGTGGCACTGGTGCGCGCGCGGCCCGAGAGCGGCGTCTACCACCTGGTGAATGCCGGTCGCGCGTCGCGGGCGGAGTGGGCCGAGGCCGTGCTGCGCGAGGTCGGCATCCGCGTCCGAACCGAGCCCGTGCCGGGCGCAACCTGGCAGCGGGCCTCCACCCCGCCTGCCTGGGGCGTGCTGGGCACCGGGCGCGCGGCGCAGCTCGGCATCATGCTTCGCGACTGGCGCGCCGCGCTCTTCGACGAGCTGCCGCGCTACCGGGCGCTGGCGGCCGACGCGCAGGCCGCCGAGGCGCAGGCGGCCGAGGCAAGGGCGGCCGAGGCAGGGGCGGCCGAGGTGCAGCCCGCCGAGGCGCGGGCGGCGTCCGGCCCAGGCAAGGCAGACGACCCGACCGGGGCAGACGACCCGACCGGGGCAGACGGCCCAACCGGGGCCGAAACCCGCTAACGCACGCCGGGAGAGCCTTACGTGGCCTCCGGCGCGCTGCCCAGACGGCGCAAGGGCTGATGAGATGCGGATATCGCAGCCGAGCGCCAGAGATACCGCGGATATCGCACGGACGGGCCCTTGCAGGCGGGCCGCTCGGTCCCTTCGCAGCCGGGTCGCCACGTAAGGATCCCGTGGTGTCCATTAGCGACGTCGTGCCTATCCACAGACCTCTTGCTTGTCCGGTGGACTGCGATTGCGCTCGGGGCATAGTGTTGGGGGTACTCGAATCTGAGGTACCGGGATGACTCCCAAGAAGCCGCTTGTCACCCGCTCGAAAGACCGTGCCTGGGGTGCCGCGGTCTTCGCCGGGACTCGCGTTCCTGTCGACACGCTCTTCGAGTATCTCGAGACCGGCGAGACGCTCGACGAGTTCTTGCGCCAGTTTCCCACCGTGACGCGGACGCAGGCCATCGCCGTCCTGGAGATGTCGCGCCAGGCCGCTCGAACAGAGGCCGCTCCCGCATGAAGATCCTGCTGGACGAGATGCTCCCCGCTGGCGTGGCCGGTCTACTGCCGGAACACGAAGTGGTGACCGTCCAGCAGGCGGGCTACAAGGGCCTCACGAATGGCGAGTTGCTGCGTCGTGCCTCGGCGGCGGGCCATGCCGTCCTGCTCACCGCGGACCGGAACCTGCCAGCCCAGCAGAACATCAAGGCGGCTGGCATCGCCGTGGTGCTCGTCCGTGGCAGCAGGATCCCGGAGGTCGCCGCGCAGTCGAACGCTCTGCGCGCTGCGATCGCCAGTGCTCAGTCAGGGACGGTCACCCGCGTGCAACCTGGGTGAACCCCTCTTCCGGCCGCGCGGCCGGGGTCGGCCGAGCTCGGCAGGCCGCCCGAGCCGGCGAGGGAGCGCGAACGCTGCGCCACGACCACGGCGCGGGCAGCGGAAACCGTACGGCCAGGCTGACGACTCGGCCCAGTGAAATTCGAGGTCACGGACGCCTTTCGGGCCGACAGGCGCCGCCTCGCAGAGAGCGCGCGTCGACGCCTCGCGGATGTGCTCCCGGCGTTCGTCGCCGCCTGTGATCGACACGCCGCGGACCCGGCCACTGCGTGGCCGCCGTCGCTCCGGGTGAGGAACGTCGAGGGCGCGCCTGGCGTCTTCGAGATGACATGGAGCTTCGCGGGACCGGATGGGCGGGCGACGTTCGAGTGGATCCGGATGGACGGCGAGCTCGCCGTGCGATGGCGGCGGATCGGCAGGCACGACATCCTCGAAAACCCGTAGGCTCCCTCCGACGACCCGATTCTCCGCCCTCCGGCGTCAGCGCCTTGACGCCGCAACCCGAAGCGATGCGGTGCCCGTCACGGAGAGCGGACGGTGTTGACAGGAGGGCAGATGACCACAGGAGCGAACGGCGAACCCGGCATCCTCGACGGCGTGGCCTGGGGTCGGCTCACCTCGTATGCCGACGAGCGCGGTGCGTTTCGCGAGCTCTGGCGGGCCAGCTGGTCGGACGAGCGGTTCGTCCAGGCCAACCTCTCGACCAGCCAGGCGCGGGTCCTGCGCGGCCTCCACTGCCATCGGCGCCAGCTCGACCGCTGGACCGTGGCCCTCGGCCGCGCCTTCGTCGCCCTGGTGGACGTGCGCCCGCTCCTCGCCGGCATGGTCGCAGGGGCTGGGGCAGGGAACGCGGCTGATGGGCAACTTGCCGCGCCCCTCGTTGAGACGCGCGTGCTCGGCCCCGACGAATGGGTCACCATCCCGGCCGGCGTCGCCCACGGCTTCTACGCCATCGAGCCCACCGACCTGCTCTACTTCGTCACCAACGAGTACGACGGCACCGACGAGCTTGGCTTCGCCTGGGACGACCCGGAGGTGGGCGTCCCCTGGCCGGACCGGGACCCCATCCTCTCGCCTCGCGACCGCTCGAACCCGCCGCTCCGGGAGCTGGTGCGCTCGCTGGGCTGAGGGTGGAGCGAGCGACGTGGCGGGCCAGCATGATGATGCACTGATGCTATGATGCCCGCATGGCGAAAGTCCGGACGACCCTGACGATCGACGAGCGCGTCCTTCGCGCGGTCAGATTGCAGGCCGCACGCACGGGCCGTGGTGACAGTGCCGTGATCGAGGACGCACTTCGACGCGAGTTCGGCCTGGACCTGCTGCAGGGACTGTGGCAACACAACCAGGTGCCCGAGCAGGAGTCGATTGCGCTCGCCGTGGAAGCCCAGCACGCGACCCGACCGCAGCGCTGACCGGTGCGCGCAGTCCTGGACCCGAACGTCATCATCTCCGCCCTCCTTTCGCTGACCTGCACGCCGGCGCGCCTCCTGCTGGCATGGCAAGACGGCAGGTTCGAGCTCGTGGTCTCCCCGGCCCTGCTCGCTGAACTCGAGCGTGCGCTCGCATACCCGAAGCTGCGCCGCTACATCGCCGCGGACGAGGCGGAGCGGGTGATTGCATGGCTCGCGCGCACGGCGACAGTCGCCCAGGATCCGGACGATCCTCCCGCAATCCGCTCGGCAGACCCCGGGGACGATTGCCTCCTCGCCCTGGCTGCCACCCAGGACGCTTTCCTCGTGTCTGGCGATGGGCACCTGCTGATCCTGAGCGGGTCGCAACCTGTCCGATCGCCGGCGGATTTCCTCGGAATGCTCGAGGTCGGTCCGGAGGACGCGTCCACCGCCAACTGAATGCATGGATGGCTCACCGTTCCGGCCACCGACACGAACTCGGGTGTCGGATTGACGACTACTCAGTACGTTGAGTGAACTTGCTCATCGTGTTGAGCAACTCGCCCTCGCAGCTTCCGCACAGGTCGATTTCGTCCTGTCGGACGGGCGCCGCACGCTGGCGACCGAGGTGGGCAGTGGGCGCGTGAAGCCCGGGCTGCCCGGGCTCGAGACGTTCGCGAAGGTCGCACCCGGCTCGCGCGCGCTGCTGGTTGGGGCGCAGGGACTGCCGCTCGAGCGGGCGCTCGGCATGAGCGCGACGGAACTCCTGGGCGCCGGGTAGGCCGCGGACGATGCACGACTGGCCCCCACCTGCCGCGCGTCGGCCGCGCTGGCACGCTCACAGCCTGAACGCCCAGTAGACCAGCCCCAGGTTCACCAGCATGCTCCAGGCGATCCCCAGCTGCCAGACCCAGCCCACCCCCCGCCGGGACGCCCAGATCGCGCAGAGCACCAGCCAGAAGGGGACCGAGTCGAGCAGGTAGCGGTAGCCGAACTGCACCCAGCCGCCCCCGTAGTACAGCAGCGTGGGCAACAGGACCAGCAGCCCCGTGAATGCCACCACCCGCGCCTCGGACGAGCGCAGCAGCGCCCAGAGCCCCACCAGCAGCGCCGGGCTGGTGAGGAGCACCGACATCCCGAGCGTGCTGGGCACGAAGAAGGGCGGCGTGGCGGTCAGCTCCTGCGGGCCCTTCAGGAACAGGTAGTCCAGGTTCATCGGCAGGTGCACGATCGAGAAGAGCCCCTGCGCCCGCAGCCTCTCCAGGAACGGCGGGAGCGAGGCCAGCTCGTAGCCGGTCTCGAGCGGCGAGCCGAAGCGCGCCCAGTTGTACCAGAAGAAGACCAGCCCGAACGGGACGGACGCGACCGCGACCGTGATCGCCGGGACCAGCCCCTCGCGCAGGGCCCTCCGCAGCCCCGGCAGGTCGGTCGGGCGCCCCGCCACCACCCAGGCGTAGTACGGCAGCGCGAACAGCAACGTCGAGCGGGTCAGGAACGCCGCCCCGCCCAGGACCCCCAGCAGCCACGGCCGCGGCCGTTGCCGGCGCGTCTCGATCAGCGCCCAGAACGTCAGCCCCATGGCGATGATCTCCGCGGTGTGCCAGACCCCGCCGCGCACGGTCACGTTCCAGAGCACCGTGCCGAACCCGAACAGCACCGTCAGCCAGAGCCGGTCGTCCCAGCGCCGCACCCCGAACGCCCCCAGCATCCCCCAGGCGAGCGCCACGTCCACCCCGGCCAGGAAGGCGTTGATGAGCGGCTCGTAGGCGATGGCCTGCCCCACCCCGATCAGCGCCACCAGCGGCACGAACAGGAATGCCGGGAACGGGGCGAACGGCACGTACACGCGCCCGTTCAGCACGACGATGTCGTTGATCGGCGGCCGCCAGTTCACGTCCAGCCAGAGGTGGCCGTGCAGAAACGAGTCGGCCATCAGGAAGAAGTCCGGCCGCTCCGCGTCGAACCAGCCGCCGTTGATCACCGTGGGCACGATCCAGGCGTCGATCAGGACCGTGTAGAGGACGAGCAGGACCGGCACGCCCAGCGCGACGAGCAGCCGCACCCCGGGGGTCGCGAACGCGTCCTCGTCCGCCCCCCAGTCGGCGGCCGGGTCCGTCACGCCGGCTCGACCTCCTCGAGCGGCCCGTCGATCCGCCCGGCGTCGCGCAGCGCCCCCAGCCCCCAGCGCACCCGGCCCAGCTCGTAGCCGCCCAGCAGCGACACCGGCACCACCGTGCAGGCATGGCTCAGGATGCCGAACGCGAACGCCGTGGGGGCGTCGAGCCCAAGGGCGGTCGCGATCACCACCACCCCGAACTCGAACGGCCCGATCCCGGCGGGCGCGGACGGCAGCGCCGCCCCCAGGTTGGCGGCCACCGCGACGGCGACAAGGCCGGCCGGTGGCAGCGAGATCCCGAGCGACGCGCTGGTGACCGCGAAGAGCCCGGAGGTGGCCAGCCAGGCCGCGAACGAGAGCGCCAGCGCGACCAGCACCCGCCAGGGGGTCGCCGCGTCGAGCAGGGCGTGGACGAAGCGGCTGACGATGTCGGCGATCCG
>JAKAMV010000512.1 GCA_021812735.1 Chloroflexota bacterium
GCCCGCGCTGGAACCTGGCCGTGGCCGGCACCCTCGCCGTCGTGGTGGCGCTCACCGCGAGCGGCGTCAGCGCCTCGGCGTCCGCCAGGCTGGGCGGCTCCCCGGCCGGCGCCGCGGCCGACGCCAACCAGAACTCCCAGGAGCTCGACCAGATCCTCAACAACGAGGCCAGCCCCGAGCCGAGCGGCTCCGTCGGGGGCGAGGCGGCCACGCCCGGCGCGAGCGCAGCCGCACCGGGGGCGTCGGGTCAGCCTGCGCCGATCGCCACCGTCGGGGCTACGGCGTCCCCGTCCCCGAGCCCGGTCCCGATGGTCGCGCCGCCGACGCGCTCGGCGACGCCGGCCGGCCCGGTGCCGGCAGACCTGCAGCCCACGCTCGCGGGCGCGGCGGCGGACATGCCGCTGTCCTACACCGACCACTGCCACACGCAGACGGACCAGCCGCCGTCCACCCAGCCGTGCCTCTACGGCAACCTCTCGTCGAGCCACACCATCGCGCTGTTCGGCGACAGCCACGCGCTCAGCTGGTTCCCGGCCGTGTACAAGATCGCGCAGGACAAGGGATGGCGCCTGCTCAGCCTCACGATGTCGGCCTGCACGCCCGCGGACATCCCGGCGTTCAACCCGAGCCTCAACCGGACGATGCCCAACTGCGAGCTCTGGCGCGACCAGTCGATCGCGGAGCTCGTGCGGGTCCACCCGGACATCCTGCTGGTCACCGGGACGCGCGGCTTCGCGACCGTGGACGGCAACGGGCAGGTGCTGAGCGGCGACCTTCGGACCCGGTACTGGGTCCAGGGGATGAAGCGCACGCTGGCGCAGCTGGTGCCGGCCGCCGGGCGCGTGATCATGATCGGCGACCTGCCCATCTCGTCGATGAACCCGCCGGTGTGCCTCTCCGGGCACCTGTCCAACGCCCTCGACTGCGCGACACCGGTGGCCCAGGCCATCGACTACGCCTGGCTCAACACGGAGCTCACGGTGGCCCGCGCCATGGGCACGGGCTTCATCGACCCGGAGCGCTGGATCTGCCCCACCAGCCCGTGCCCCGCGATCATCGGGCACCTGCTGGTCCTGCGCGACAACGGCCACATGACCGCCACGTTCGCGGCGGCGCTGTGGCGGAAGCTGGAATCGGCGGTGGTCCTGGCCGCCTCCCAGCACGCGACGACGCTCATCTGGTGACCGGGGCACGGGGCACCGCACGGCTCGCGGGTCCCGCCCCCGCCTTGCGCCCGTCGCGCCCGGCCGCCCTCGCCGGTCCCGGTCAGCCGCCCAGGCGGTCCAGCACGTTGGCGGTCATGATCCCCACCCTCGGGTCCAGCGGCGTGTGGTAGCCCTGGTACTCGGGGCTCCCCCAGTCGCTCAGGCCCCAGCTCCACTGGATGGTGCCGGCGGCGAACACCGTCGCCCCGGAGGCGGCGGTGTACACGGTCGCGTTGGCCGTGGCCACCGTGGGGTCGTTCGACTGCACGGGGCCGTACACGCTCGAGTGGCGGGTCACGTTGGAGGTAACCGGCGACGTCGAGACCACCTCGGTGTCGGGCGGGGCGTACTGCGGCCAGAAACCGTCGTACTCCTGCCCCACCAGGCGCGCGATGGAGTCGCCGGCCGCCATCCCGGTGCCGGCGTAGAGCCAGTGGCCCGGCGCGGAGCACACGAAGTCGCCCGGTGCCAGCACGATGTGGCCGGCCATCTGGCCGATCACCGCGGCCTCGGGGTCCGGGCTCGGCGGTTCGCGCCACTGGGTGGTGGCCTGCTGGGGCTGGGTGGCGGCCAGCGGGTCGAGGGCGGCGCTCCGGTAGCAGGTGACCGAGCGGTACCGGCCGCCGGCGAGGGCCTCGAAGCGGGTCCGCCAGAGCATCTCGTTGGCGGAGAAGAAGGCCACGTTCGTCCCGGCGGCGATGGCGCCCTCGAGCGTGTGGCGCATCGTCACGCTCCAATACTCGGGGTGGCCCACGAAGACGAGCAGCTCGCGGTCGGCCACGATGGAGGGGCTCCGCTCGAGGTCGAGGTCCGCCGCGTAGGCCACGTCGTAGGCGCGCCCCTCGAGCCAGCGCACGAACGGGTACTCCCAGCGCAGGACGAGGCCGGCACCTCGGTGCGTGTCGTACGGGCGGTCCCAGCTGGCCGCCACGGCACCGGCGTCGCCGCGGACGGTCACGGCCCCGGTGCTCGCGTCCGGGTAGAGCGACTTGCCGCCCCAGGCGTTGTACGCCTGGTGGGTAGAGGCGGCGGAGAGCAGCAGGATCGGCGCGATGGGCGTCGCCTCGCGCACCACGAACGTCACGTACTGCGGCGTGCCCCCGGCGGGCTCCAGCACCGCCGCGTACAGCCCGCTGACCCAGGTGGCGGGCACCTCCACGGTGATCGCCGGCGTCCAGGCGGCGCGGACCATCCCGGTGACGGGGTCGATGGTCGGCGCGGGCTGCGCGGCCACGCGGACGTTCTTCCAGCGGGCCACGGGGCGGCCGCCCAGATTCCCGTAGCACCCGAGCCGGTAGGCGGTCACGGTCACGGTTGGCGCCGACGACCGGATGCGGATCTCCAGCCTGTCCCCGGGCGCCACCGAGACGTCGCTCGCGTAGCCCTCCGCGTCGCCGGTGCCGGTCAGCGGCAGCTCCCAGCGCCGCGAGCCGGGCAGCTGGTTCTCGCGGGCGACCCGGGCGGGGCCGGCCGCGGGGCCGGGCTCGATGGCCTCGTCGCCGGGCGAGCCGTCGGGCGACGCGAGGGCGCCGGGCTCGGAGGGGATTGGGCCCGGCCCGAGCGTGACGGGGGTTGTGCTCACGGCCTGGCCGCTGCCGGCCGGGTGCTCGGTGCCGAGGATCGCGACGACGCCCGCGCCGCCGGCCGCGCCGAGTGCCAGCAGGGCCGCGCCGCCGATCAGCGCCTGGCGGCGCGACACGAGGCCGATCCGTCGGGCGGGCGGCGCGGCGGGCGAGACCTCGGGCGACGATGAGCCGCCGCCCGGCCCGCCAGACGGCGAGTCGGGTGACGGGGGGATGGGCTCAGCCATCGGTTAGCTTCTCCGTGACGGCGCTGGCGGCCCCGGGGCTCCGCGGGGTCCCGGGCCGGGATTATCGCCGGTCCGGGCCGGCGCGGAGGCGCCAGCGGCAGGGGCGGTGCCGGGGTCGCGCCCACGGGCGGGGATCGGCCGGCGGGCGGGGATCGGCCGGCGGGCGCGGGCGGGGAGCCGTGCTACCCTCCCGCGTGATGCAAACCCAGTCGTCTGCCGCGGTCGCGGTGCGGGCGCGGCGGGCTCGGCGCGACCCGATCACGCTTGTGCGCGAGGCGCTTTCCGAGCTCTGGCAGCGTCGCCAGCTGATCAAGTACCTCGTGCAGGCCGACCTCAAGAAGAAGGGGTCGGACACCTTGCTGGGCAACATCTGGTGGGTGGTGGACCCGCTGCTCCAGATGATGGTCTACGTCGTCCTCGTGACGGTCATTCTCCAGAAGACGACGCCCGACTACCCGCTGTTCATCTTCTCGGCGATCCTCCCGTGGAAATGGTTCACGAGCTCCGTGGGCGACGCCATCACCGCGGTTTCCGGCCAGGACAAGCTGATCAAGCAGATCAAGTTCCCCAAGATCGTCCTGCCCACCGCGTCCACGCTGGCGGGCATCGCAGGGTTCGCCTTCGGCATGATCCCGCTGATGGGCCTGCTGCTGCTCTTCTACCGGGACCGGCTGTCGCCCCTGCTCATCCTGATCATCCCCATCGCGGTGGTGCAGCTCGTGTTCACCATGGCGTTCGGCTACCTCGTCGCGGCCACCAACGTCTTCTACCGCGACGTCGCCAACGTCAGCCGCCATGCCCTGCGCATGTGGTTCTACCTGTCGCCCGGCCTGTACGCCGCCTCGTCGCTGAGCAAGATTGCCGAGACGCACCCCACGATCATGAAGCTGATGGAGCTGAACCCCTTCTTCACGCTGTTCGAGTCGTACCGCGCGGTCGTCTACGGCGGTGACACGTCGGGCCCATTCGTGCCCGACTTCCGCCCGCTCCTGATCCTCCTCGGCGCCTCGCTGCTGTTCCTGCTGGCGACGACGGTCATCTTCAAGCGCGCCGAGACCACGTTCGCCAAGGTCCTCTGATGCCCAAGCCGAACGAGCTCACGCAGGTCAACTACGCGATCGACGTCCAGGATCTGGGCGTCAAGTACAACCTGCGCCTGACCAAGAAGAACACGCTCCGCACCTCGTTCCAGAACATGCTCACGCGAGAGGGTGGCGACAAGCAGTTCTGGGCGCTGCGCGGCGTCAACTTCCGGATGGTCCACGGCGAGTCGCTCGCGGTGATCGGGCCCAACGGCGCGGGCAAGAGCACGCTGCTCCAGGTGCTGGCCGGGATCATCGACCCGTCCGAGGGCTTCATCGACGTCCGGGGCCAGATCTCGAGCCTGCTGCAGCTGGGGGCGGGCTTCGACCAGGAGCTGACCGGCCGCGACAACATCATGCTCGCGGGCGCGTTCCTCGGCATCAACCACAAGCTCATGCTGGAGCTGCAGCAGCCGATCATCGACTTCGCGGACATCGGCGATTTCATCGACGCGCCCATCAAGACGTACTCGTCGGGCATGCGCGCCCGCCTCGGCTTCTCGATCGCCACCTCGGTCGACCCCGACGTGCTGCTGCTCGACGAGGTCCTCGCGACGGGCGACCAGGTGTTCCGCGAGAAGTCGCGTCAGCGCGTCCTCGAGATCGCCGCCAACGCCAAGGCGGTGGTGCTCGTCACCCACGACATGCACTGGGTCACCGAGTTCTGCAACCGGGCGATGCTCCTCGAAAAGGGCCGCGTGGTGATGGAGGGCGCCCCGGCCGACGTCGTGGACGTCCACGTCGAGAACTCGCAGCGCTCCAAGGTGGAGCGCGAGGCGGAGCTCAGGGGCATCGCGGCCAAGGCCGCCGCGGCCGCCCGCGCGAAGGGCCGTTAGCCCCCGCCGGAACCGTCTCGGCCGCGCGCCGTCAGGGCTTGTGGCCCGCCTCGGCCGCGCCCGCCCAGGCTCCCGCCGCGTCAAGCCGGTCTGCCAGCCACCGCAGCCCGCCCGGCGCCAGCGGCGCGCCCGCCTCGAGGGCGGCACGGGCCGCGAGCACGTCCGCCGGATCCAGCGCGACGATCCAGGCCGTGGCGCCCTCGGCCGAGCGCGCCCGCCAGGCCTCGAGCACCAGACGCTCGAGCTCCCGGGCGCGCAGCTCATCGCGGCGCTCCCGAAGTCGGCGGCGAGCCCCGGGCGCGAGCGGGTGGAGGACCGTCCGGATGGCGCGGGCGAGTCCCGCGGGCAGACCGGCCAGCTCGGGACCCGAGAGGCGCGCCATCTCGCGGGCGAATGGCGCGTCGGGATCGACCTCGTCCAGCGGGAGATCCCGCGTCGGCAGGTGCCGCGAGGCGCCCTCCGCCGAGGTGGCGGCGCTCCGGCCGGGCAGGGTGAGCACCGTGACGCCGGGGGGCGCCGGGTGGGGGAGCTGGGCGAGCCGCCGCTCGAGGAGCACGCGCCCGACGCCGACGACCAGCACCGGCCCGGTGCCTGAGGTGGGCGCGGCTCCGGACGGGGGCGAGGCGACGGACGCGGGCGCCGGCGCTGCGCCTGCCGCCGACAGCCCGAGCAGCCCTGCGTAGACCGTCGCGTAGGCCTCGGCCACCTTCGGGGCGCCGAACCGCGCGGCGATCGAGCGGTGCATGGCGTCGGGATCGAACCCGGCCCGGCGCGCGAGCACGTCTGCCACTGCCCGCGCCAGGTCGGCCGGGTCGTGGCCCGCGGCAACCGTGCCGAGCGACCCGTCACGGCCCAGGATGTCCTCCACGCCCCCGGACGGGGTGGCCGCGACCGGCAGGCCCGACGACGCGGCCTCGGCCGCGACGACCCCGAAGGTCTCGGCCGGGCTCGGGTGGACCAGGACCGACGCCCCGGCCATCGCGGCCACGACGCCTGCTCGATCGGCCGGCGGGCCGAACACGACTCGGTCGGCGATCCCCAGCTCGGCGGCGAGCGCCGTCCAGAGCGCCTCCACCTCGGGCGTGGGCGCACGGCCGACGAGCCGGAGGCGCAGGCCCGGCCGGTCAGCCGCGAGCAGCGCCATGGCCCGCAGCAGCACGTCGGTGCCCTTCTTGGGGCTGCGCTCGCCCACCCACAGCAGCTCGGCCGGGTCGCGGCCCGTGGGGTCAGCCGGGGTGAACGCCGCGGTGTCCACGACGTTGCCGATCACCGCGATCGCGCCGGGCGACACGCCCAGCGCGTCCGCCAGGCGGCGCTGGCTCGCGGCGCTGATCGCGACCAGCCGCCGGGGGCCGGTCAGCAGCGAGCGGTAGGCGCCCGCGAGCTCGGGGTCCGCGGCAACGGACCGCGCGGCATCCGACGCGTGCTCGGTGACCACCAGCGGCACGCCCAGGCGATCGGCGAGCCGGGCCGCGGCCAGGCCGTCGGGGATTCCCGTGTGGGCATGGACGAGGTCGATCGGGGTCTCGGCGTGCCGCGCCAGCGCGAACGGCTCCAGCAGCGCGGCGTGCGCGAGGACGCGGTCGTGCCAGCCGTCGTGCCCGGCGTCGTCCACCACCGGCAGCCGCGCCACCGGGACGCGGGCGCCCCACGTCCGGGGTGTGGTCAGCGCCGCCGGGGAGCGCACCGCCGCGGCCCAGGCCTCGACCGCCGCCTCCAGCTCGGCCCCGGCCGGCCGCCCGCCCCGCACGAGCGCCGGCTCCCACGACGCGACGATCACGTCCGCTCCCCGGTCCCCGAGCGCGCGGACCAGGTCGGCGACGAACGCGCCCCGGTAGCGGACGTCGTGGGACGGGTACCAGCGGGCGACGGTGAGGACGCGCAGGGGACGGTCCACGCTAGCGCCCCAGCCCGGCCACGGCAGTCAGGTAGGGCTCCACCGCCACCTCCCAGCAGTAGCGGTCGCGGGTCACCCGAAGGCAGGTCTCGCGCATCGCGGCCCGCACGTCGTCGGGCGCCTCGAGGAGCGAGCGGAGGGCGGCCGCCAGGTCGTCGGCATCGCCCGGGTCCGCGACCGCGCCGAGGCCGTCCCGCTCCACGATCTCGCGCATCACCGACAGGTCGCGCCCCACGACGACCGGCGTCCCGGCCGTGAGCGACTCCCAGAACTTGTTGGGCGACGACAGCCGCTGGTTGAGCGAGTTGGCGGGCACCGCGATCACCGAGACGTCGGCCGAGGCCGTCCAGGCCGGCACGTCGTCGGGGTGGACCGGCGGCAGCGTGAAGTGCCGGCCGGCGAAGCGCGGGTCGCGATCGCGGTCCCGGAGGCGGTCCGCCCACGCGCCGAAACCGAGCAGCACCAGCGCCGCGTCGTCGAGCCGGAGCACCGCCTC
>JAKAMV010000513.1 GCA_021812735.1 Chloroflexota bacterium
CCCAGCGGCGGGTCCGCCGGCTCCTCGACGCGCTCGACGACCCGCTGGTCACGCCCGACGAGGACGCCGACGTGCGCCGCCGCCTGCGCGAGGAGATCTCGCTGCTCTGGCACACGGCCGACCTGCGGACCGTGCGACCGTCACCGCTCGACGAGGTTCGCTCGGCCCTCGCGATCTTCGACGATGTCCTGTTCACGAGCGTGCCGCGGTTCCATCGCGCTGCCGACCGCGCGCTCGACCCGGCCCCGGGCACGCCCGCGCCCCCCGACGCGATCGCGGGCGACGCCGGGCGCACCGGCACCCGTCCCGCAGGGCTGCGAACCATCCTGCGCTTCGGCTCGTGGATCGGGGCGGACCGCGACGGGCACCCGGGGGTCACGGCCGAGGTCACCCTCCAGGCTGCACGCCTGCAGGTCGACCACCTCCTGCGGGGCTACGAGGCTGTGGCGACGCGCCTCTCGTGGACGCTCGCCGCGCGCGTGCCGGCGGACCGGCTGGACCGGGCGCTGGAGAGCCAGCTCGCCCGCGACGCCGAGGAGCTGCCGGAGGTGGTGCGCCAGCTGCGGCAGCGCTTCCCCGACGAGCCGTACCGGCTTCGCATGGGCACCATCGCGGAGCGGCTGCGCCGGACGAGGGCGGCCCTCACCGGCGAGACGGCACCGCGGGCCGGCGCCTATACCGACGCCGCGGCGCTCGATGCAGAGCTGGCCGTGCTGGCCGACGCTCTTGCCGCCGACGGTCTCGGCCGCGTGGCGTGGGGCGAGATCGCCGACCTCCGCTGGCAGCTGGCGACCTTCGGCTTCCACCTCGCCTCGCTCGAGGTCCGCCAGCACGCCGACGTTCACCGCGCCCTCGAGGCCGCCCTGGATAGCGGTGTGATGCCGGACACCGAGGTGGCGCCCGGCGTGCCCGCCGAGGAGGCCCTCGCGACATTCAGGGCGATGGCCCGCCTGCAGGCGCGGATGGGCGTCGAGGCGTGTCGCCGCTACGTGATCTCCTTCACGACCAGTCCCGACGACGTGCGCCGAGTCCTGGACCTGGCGCGCCGGGCGGCGGAGCCGACTCCGTTCGGCGCGCCCGCGCCGACGCTGGCGGACCTCCCGGCGCTTGTCCCGGTGCTGGACGTCGTGCCCCTCCTGGAATCGGCCGAAGCGCTCGAGGGCGCCGGCCGGCTGCTCGACGACCTCCTCGCCGACCCCGTCTACCGCGAGCACCTGCGGACGCGGGGCGATGCCCAAGAGGTGATGCTCGGCTACTCCGACTCCTCCAAGGAGAGCGGCTTCCTGGCGGCCAACTGGCAGCTCTACCAGGCGCAGGGGGCGCTCGTGGATGTCGCCCGCCGCCACGGCGTCACGCTGACGCTGTTCCACGGCCGGGGCGGCGCCATCGGCCGCGGCGGCGGTCCTGCCAACCGAGCCATCCTCGCCCAGGCCCCGGGCTCGGTGGACGGCCGCCTCAAATTCACGGAGCAAGGCGAGGTGATCGCGGCCCGCTACGCGGACCCGGCCATCGCGCAGCGTCACCTCGAGCAGGTCACGGCGGCGGTGCTGCTCGCCTCCACGCCCGAGCACGAGCGGGCGATGGCGGCGGCCGCAGGGCGGGGCGCGACGACGATGGCTGAGCTGGCGGCGATCTCGCGGGCTGCCTACCGCGCCCTCCTCGAGATGCCAGGGTTCCCGGCGTTCTTCCAGGCGGTCACCCCGATCGACCTCATCGCCGGCCTGGGCCTCGGGTCGCGGCCATCCGCCCGTCCGCGCGACGACGGGCCTGGATCCCCGGGCGGGGACCTCGCCTCGCTGCGGGCTATTCCGTGGGTGTTCGCCTGGTCGCAGGCGCGGGCCAACCTGCCGGGCTGGTACGGCCTCGGCACGGCGCTCGAGGCCGTGACGGCCCGAGGCGGCCGCGAGATCCTGGACCACCTCATGGACGTCTACCGCAGCTGGCCGTTCTTCCGCACGGTGCTCGACAACGCCGAGCTCTCGTTGGCCAAGACCGACATCGGCACGTTCGGGCGGTTCGCCGACCTGGCGGCCGGCCCGGAGGCGACCGCGATCCGCGCCATGATCGAGGCGGAGCACGGGCGGTCGATGCGGCTGCTCAGCCAGGTCACTGGACGCGACCGGCTGCTCTCGGACCACCCGTCGCTCGCCCGGGCCATCGAGCTGCGGAACCCCTATGTGGACGCCCTGTCCGCGCTCCAGGTGGAGTTGCTGGGTCGGCTGCGCCGCGGCCGCCTCGAACCGGCCGAGGCGGCCGCCCTTCGCTCGGTGATCGGCGCCACTATCAACGGCGTGGCTGCGGGCCTCCAGAACACGGGCTGACGCGCCTCGAGCCCGCACGGCACACGGCGGCAGGGCACCATGTCCGGGGGCCGCTGTCGGCACCCGGTCAATGGGAGGCGGCATGCGGGAGATCACCGGCGCGGTCATCGAGAGCTCGGGCATGCCCGTCTCCATCGAGTCGCTCCAGCTCGACGACCCTCGCCCGGGCGAGGTGCTCGTCCGCATGGCGAGCGCGGGCGTCTGCCACTCGGACCTCCACGTCCGGGACGGCGACTGGGAACGGCGGGGCCCCGTCGTCATGGGCCACGAGGGGGCTGGCATGGTGGAGGCCGTGGGCGACGGCGTGGACCCCACCCTCGTCGGGCGCGGCGTGGCGCTCAACTGGCTGGCGCCCTGCCTGCGCTGCCGCGAGTGCCAGCGCGGACGCCAGTGGCTGTGCCAGGGATCCCCCTCGTACCGCCACGCCGGCGTCGACGGCACCCCCCGCGTGTCCCGCCGCGACGGCTCGCCCGTCCTCTCGTACCTGTCCATCGGCACGATGTCCACCGCCCAGGTCGTGCCCGTGACCGCGGTGGTGCCGATGCCGGCGGGCGTGCCGCCCGAGGTGGCCGCGCTGATCGGCTGCGGCGTGTCGACCGGTGTCGGGGCCGTGGTCAAGACGGCGGAGGTGCGTCCGGGCGACACGGTCGCCGTCATCGGCCTCGGCGGCGTGGGACTCTCGTGCGTCATGGGAGCCGTCCTCGCGGGCGCGGAGCGGATCGTCGCGGTGGACGTGAACCCGGACAAGATCGCGCTCGCCGCCGCGATCGGCGCCACGCACCCCGTCCAGGCGGACCCGGCCGACGGCGACGCGACGGTTGACGGCATCCGCGCGGCCGCGGGCCGCGGCGGGCCCGACTTCGTGTTCGAGGCCATCGGGAACCCGGTGACGATCGCGCAGGCGGTCGCCGCCCTCCCTCCCGGGGGCTCGGCCGTCCTCGTGGGGCTGACCCGCTTCGGCCAGCGGGCCTCGTTCGAGGCGTTCCCGTTCGTCGACGGCGGCCGCCGGATCCTCGGCTCCAACTACGGGTCGGCCGTCGCCTCGGTCGACTTCCCGCGGTACGCCGAGGCCTACCTCGCGGACCGGCTGCCGATCGACCGCCTGATCGACCGCCGCCTCGCGCTGACCGAGGTCGAGGATGCGTTCGACCGGCTCCGGGCCGGGACCGCTGCGCGCCAGATGATCATGTTCTGAAGGCGCGTCGACCGAGCCGGCCCCGGCCGCCGGGTCGTGGGTCCGGCTACGGGACGCTGATCGTCCGCTGCGCGAGCACGCCGTGGTCGTCGCCCTGGGCGTAGAGGGCCACCGTGTAGGTGAGCCCCGAGCCGAGGCAGCCCACGTCGAGGGAGCCCGACGGCGCCGGGCCCGAGGCCTCCACGACGCCGCCGACGCCACCCTGGCCCCCCTCCGGATAGGCGCGGACGATGATCCCGGTGACGTCGAGGCCGGACAGCGCATAGGCGACCTTCGCCGTGGTGCAGGCCGGTGGGGCGAGGTTCAGCTGCGGGACGAGGCAGAACGGGATGCCGTTGAACGTGCCCGTGCTCGAGCAGGCCGAGCCGGCCGACGGGAGCGGCAGGATCGGGGGCACATAGGCTCCCTGCGCCATGTGGAGATAGGGCGAGAGGCCCGCGCCCAGGGCCAGGCTGGGCGACGGGGCGGAGCCCACGGTGACGTCGAACTGCGCGACGCCGGCGCCGGTCGTGAACGATCCAAGCGGGCTGACTGCGGTGAACAGGCCGCTGCCGGCGACCACTTGGAAGCGGTACTCAGTGGCGGCCTGGACGTCGAGGCGGGCGACGATGACGCTCTTGCCGTTGATCTGGACCGTGGTCATCGCCGATGCCGACTGGACCACCGCCGGGCTGCCGGTGGCGGTCCAGAAGCGGACATCCGAGCTGGCGGAGGGGTTCACCGTGTAGCCCACGATGGCCATGTCCGATGACGGGGAGTCCACGAACAGCACGTCGATCGCGGGCCCCGGCGGCGGCAACGGGCCCGGGACCACCTTGAGCGTGACCGTGGCCGGCAGGCCGGCAGGGCAGCCCGGCGGCTTCGGGGACAGCACGCACAGGTCGAAGACCGGGATGACCTTCGCACCCGCCTGCGAGGCGCCCGTCACGGTCTGGATCAGCCCGAGGTGGACCGGGATGTTGCCCGACAGGATCGGGTTGAAGGAGAACACGGGACCGGGCAGCGTCGAGCCGGACGGCGACACGGACGGCGACGCGGATGCCTCGGCCGAGGCGGGCGCCGAGGGTGCGGGCGGGAGCGATTCGCCCGGGGCTGGGGCCGGCGGGTCGGGCGGCATCGGCAGCACGTCCGGGTTGACCACCGCGGGCGGCGTGCCGCCGGGCGGATACGCCCACATCGCCGACGCGCGGTCGGTGCCGGTGAACGCGGTCAGGAACTGGTCCACGGCCGATGCGGGCCACCAGTCGCCCTCGTATCCCGCCCACGGCCGCCCGAGCGGGTCGATGACGTAGTACGCCTCGGGGGTCTTCGTGGCGGCATTCCCCGGGTAGTAGCCGTCGAGGTAGATGGCGTGGCCGCCGGTGAAGTCCTTCTGGAGGCGCAGCGACGGCGGGACGGCGGCGTACACGCCCTGGGCCACCGCCCCGTAGCCGGCCTTCAACAGCGCCTTGAGCGACGACAGGCTGACCAGCCCGTAGTCGTAGCTGACCCCATAGCCGTGCCACAGCGCCTGGGCGAGGTCGTTGAGGCTCGTGCCGCCCGCCTGCTTGGCCTGGAGCGAGCGCAGCGTGGAGCCGTCAGTGACGATGCCGGTCGCGAGCCGGGCCAGCATCGCGCCGGAGGCCATCGTGCAGTTGTAGCTCTGGAGGGGCCCACCGTCGAACTGGGAGATCGGCGTGACCCGCGGGAAGCCCGTCGGGTTGACCCACTTGACGGGCTGGGCCCCGATGAGCTGCTGGGCCACCGCCTGCAGCTCCGCGGGGCTGAGGGTCGGGAGCGGGGCCGGGGTGCCGGCGGGCGCCTCGTTGAACGCGACCGGCACGTTGGTCCCCGAGGGCGTCTCGGGGCCGGCCAGCAGGTACGCGGGCGCCTCGCTCACCGACGAGACGGGGGCGTTGTTCGCCGTGGCGTTGACGAGGACCGAGGCGACGAACGCGCTGAGCAGCGCTGAGACGGCGAACAGGATGAGCCTCGGCAGGAGCGATGCGATCCGGCTCATCACTGGCAGGCCACTACGGCGACGCTGGCCGTGCCGGACGTGGCGGTCAGTCCCGCCCCATTCTGGGCCGTGACGGTCATCGCGATCCGCCCGGGCTGCGCCTGGAGCTGCTTGGCGTCGATCGCCGCCGTGAACAGCGACCCGCTCTCCGACATGTTCACCGACGCCTTGACGAGGGCGCCAGCGGGGTTGACGTAGGCGTAGTTAAGGACCACCGACGCGATGCCCGACTCCGGGTCCGAGGCCGCCACGACCACCCTCGTCAAGGTCGGGAGGCATCGGGTCGTGCCGTAGTCGGAGATGGTCGACGGGAAGCCCGCTGGCGTGTTGACGCTGGGTGGCGTCGTATCCGGGGTCGGGGTGGGCTTGGGCGTGGGTTTCGGCGTGGGCTTGGGGGTGGGCTTCGGTGTCGGCTTGGGGGTGGCCGAGGGGGTCGCCTTGGGCGTCGCCCCCGGGGTGGCCGACGGGCTTGACGGCGGGGTCGGGCTCGGCGAGGGCGCCGACGTCGGACCCGGCGACGGCGTCGCGTTGATGATGGCCGTCAGCGATGCCGCGGGAACGACCGCCGGCGTCGGCGCGCCGGCCTCCGCGGCGCAGGTCGCGATGGGCAGCGTGTCGATCGAGCCGTCCACCGTGAGCGGGCCGGCCTCGACCCATCCCTCGGTCAGGGCCGGCTCTGGAAGGTGGATGCGGAGCCACGAATCATCAGCCAGCCGTCCCGTGACGAGCAGCTGCTGCCCGCCCGCCACCGTGGCCAGCGGCGGTCCCTGGTCCGGGCAGGCGTAGACGGGCACCGAGTCTGTCGGCGCGGCTGTGCCGCCCGTCTGGAGCGTGGAGACGGCCGCACCGCCAGCACCGCCGACCACGATCCCCGCGATGAGGACGACCGCTGCCGTCTGCGGCCCTCCAAGGGCCGCGATGCCGCGCGACAGTGCGGAGCCGATGGCGCTCACCGGTCCCCTCTCACCTCGGGACGCTGGGAAGCGACACCGAGAGCATACGACGCGGGTCCAGACGCTCGACCGGCCACGCGCTCATCCTCCTGCGACACCGAGCACGCTGATCTCGCTCACAGCCGCGACGTCTGTCGGTGTCCCGCTCGCAGAGGTCTTCACCGACGCATAGGTGGACACGATGGTGATCCTCAGGCGCGTGGCTCCCGGGGTCGCCGGCAGGTCGACGCGCTGGGCGGTGGACGTGTCCTTGAGGCGGATGGTGATCGGGGTGCCGCCGTCCACCGAGATCTGCACGTCCTTGAGCCTCAGGTTGCCCTTGTACAGGGCGGTCGATGCGTCGAAGCCGTTGCGCACGGAGACGGCCGTCACGGTCGAGGGCGCGAAGCCCACCTCGATCCACTGCCCCTTCTCGGTCTTGGAGCCCTCCGCCCAGCTCGTCTTGGCATTGCCGTCGATCGCGTTCCCGGCGCCGTACTTGACGGTGTTGCCGCCGAGGACCGAGGACGCGCTGGCCGCGGTGAGATGGAGCGACTTGGACGCGGGTGTCGACGGCGCCGCGCTGGGCGACGCGGCCGATGCCCCCGCCTGCGCGGCGCCCGAGCCGTCAGCGCCGGACGCCGCCGGGCCGGACGGTGCTGGAGCGGACGGCGCCGTCGACGCCGCGGACAACGGGCCGCTGCCCCTCAGCAGGTCGGGCACGACGATCGCCCCGACGCCGGCCAGGATGCCCGCGACCACCACGAACAGGACCCACAACGGCATGGCGCTCCGCCGCTGCTCGACCCCCCCGCCACGGGTCGCGGGCGGCCGCGCCGGTCCTTGGCGGGCCGCCGGCGGCATCCCCGGGACCGCGGC
>JAKAMV010000514.1 GCA_021812735.1 Chloroflexota bacterium
GACGTGATCCTGCTCTCGCGCGAGGCGATGGCCCTCGGCCTCGACAGCCGGTTCGAGCGGCCCGAGCGGCTGCGAGAGTGGAGCTACGAGTTCGACCCGGCGGCGTTCGAGATCCTGCGGCGCGCTATCGAGCGGGTCCGCACCATCGGGCGGGTCGCCGCCGAGGGCGCCAGCCCCGACTGACGGCGGCGCCTCGCGCGGGGTCCGCCGCGTTGACAGCCCCGCGCGGGCGGGCCTAGGGTGGTAGCACCGCAACCTGGAACTGCCATGCGGCGCGGCGACGCGGCGCACCCAGCGAGGAGACCGTTGCCGGCGACTGACGCCCGTCCCCACGCCCCCTGTGCGCGGCGCGCGACCGACGCCCGCTCCGCCCATGGCGCGCGCCAGGCCAAGGCCCAGCCCGATCTCGGCCGGTGAGCACGCCGCGCGCGCGCCGCCCCGCCACTGCGGCCGATCCCGGCCGCCCCTCGGATCCCCGCTGGTACAAGGACGCCGTCATCTACGAGGTCCACGTCAGGGCGTTCCTCGACGACGACGGCAACGGGATGGGCGACTTCCGCGGGCTGACCCGGAAGCTCGACTACCTCGCCGACCTCGGCGCCACCGCGATCTGGCTGCTGCCCTTCTACCCGTCCCCCGGCCGCGACGACGGGTACGACATCGCCGACTACCGGGGCGTGAACCCCGCCTACGGCACCCTGCGCGACGTGCGCACGTTCGTGCGCGAGGCGCACAAGCGCGGCCTGCGCGTGATCACCGAGCTGGTGTGCAACCACACGTCCGACCAGCACCCGTGGTTCAAGCGTGCGCGGACGTCGCCGCCCGGCAGCCCCTGGCGCGACTTCTACGTCTGGAGCGACACGCCCGACCGGTATGCGGACGCCCGGATCATCTTCTCCGACACCGAGCCGTCGAACTGGACGTGGGACCCGGTGGCTGGCGCCTACTTCTGGCACCGGTTCTTCAGCCATCAGCCGGACCTCAACTTCGACAACCCCAAGGTCCACGAGGCGATCGTCTCGACGCTGGACTACTGGCTCGACATGGGCATCGACGGGCTCCGCCTCGACGCCATCCCCTACCTCTACGAGCGCGAGGGCACCAACGGCGAGAACCTCCCCGAGACCCACGCCTTCCTGGCCAAGCTGCGCCGCCACGTGGACGAGCGGTACGGCGACCGGATGCTCCTGGCGGAGGCGAACCAGTGGCCCGAGGAGGCCGTCGAGTACCTGGGCACCGAGGAGGCGCCCGAGTGCCACATGGCCTTCCACTTCCCGGTCATGCCCCGGCTGTTCATGGGGATCCGGATGGAGGACCGCTTCCCGATCGTCGACATCCTGAACCAGACCCCGCCGATCCCCGATTCGGGGCAATGGGCGATGTTCCTGCGCAACCACGACGAGCTGACGCTCGAGATGGTCACCGACGACGAGCGCGACTTCATGTACCGCGCCTACGCGAGCGACCCGCAGGCCAGGCTCAACCTGGGCATCCGGCGGCGGCTGGCGCCGCTGCTGGGCAACAACCGCCGCAGGATCGAGCTGATGAACGGGCTGCTGTTCAGCCTGCCGGGCACGCCGGTCATCTACTACGGCGACGAGATCGGCATGGGCGACAACGTCTACCTCGGCGACCGCAACGGCGTCCGCACGCCGATGCAGTGGAGCGCGGACCGCAACGCCGGCTTCTCGTCGGCCAACCGCCAGCGGCTGTACCTGCCGCCGATCCTGGACCCCGAGTACCACTACGAGGCCGTCAACGTCGAGGCGCAGCAGGCCAACCCGCACTCGCTCCTGTGGTGGATGCGCCGCCTGATCGCGCTGCGCAAGCGGCACCTGGCGTTCGGGCGCGGCACGCTCGAGGTGGTGGGGGCGGACAACCGGCGGATCCTCGCCTTCGTGCGGCGCCATGAGGACGAGACCCTGCTGGTGGTCGCCAACCTGTCGCGCTATGTCCAGTGGACCTCGCTGGACCTGTCGGGCTTCGCGGGGATGACGCCCGTCGAGCTGTTCGGGTCGGTGGAGTTCCCCGTGGTCAGCGGGGACGCGTACCAGCTCACGCTCGGGCCCCACGCGTTCTACTGGTTCGAGCTCCGGGCGCCGGCGTCCTCCGGCGACGGTCGCGGCCGGCGCATCCGGACGATCGAGCGGCCGCGCTCGCTGGCGGCGCTCACCGCCGCCGACAAGTCCGGCGAGCTCGTGGCGGCGCTCTCGGAGTGGATCACGGAGCGGCGCTGGTTCCTCGGCCGCGGCCGTCGCGTGCGGTCGGCGCGAATCCTCGACGCCCTGCCGGTCAACGGCGCCGACGGCCGGCTGCTCCTGGCGATGCTCCAGGTGACCTACAGCGACGGCGAGCCCGAGGTCTACAGCATCCCGCTCGGGATCACCGAGTCGACCGAGCGGGAGCCCGATCCCGGCGACACCATCGCCTGGCTGGCCCGGGGCCAGGAGCCGGCGGGTGCCGTCGTCGACGCCGCCGGCGACCCCGAGTTCGTCGCCTGGCTGGTGGGCATGCTGACAGGCCGTCGCAAGGTCTCAGGGCGCAACGGCACGCTGGTGGGCTCGTCGACATCGGCGGCCCCCGCGATCACGGGCCCACTTGGTGAAACCCCGGTCGTCGAGCGCTGGCGCGGCGAGCAGAGCAACACGTCCGTCCGCTGGGGCGAGTCCGGCATCCTCAAGCTGTACCGCGTGCTCGGCGGCGGCGAGAACCCCGAGATCGAGATGGGCCGGACGCTGACGCAGCGAGGGTTCGCCCACGCACCCGCCACGGCGGGCTGGCTCGAGTACCGGTCGCCCGAGGGAGGCGCGTCGATCGCGGTGCTCCAGGCGTACGTCCGCAACCAGGGCGACGCGTTCGACGTGGCGCAGCGCGCCATCGAGGGGTACCTCGAGACCGCCATCGCCCAGGGCACCCGGCCGCCGAGGGTCCCGACGTCGGTGTCGAGCCTGCTCGCCAGGGCGCGCCGGCCGATCGACGAGTCGCCGGTCGCGGCGCTGGTGGGCTCCTTCCTCTCCACCTCGGAGCTCCTCGGCCGCCGCACTGGCGAGCTGCACCGCGCACTGGCGGCCCAGACGGACGACCCGGCCTTCGCGCCCATCCGCATGACGTCATTCCACCAGCGGTCGCTGTACCAGTCCGTCCGCGCGTCGTCGGCCGAGTCGCTCCGCCTGCTGTCGTCGAGGCTGGACACGCTCTCGCCGGAGGTCCGCGCGCGCGCCGAGGCCGTCCTCGACCGCTCGGACCGGATCGAGGGCCGGCTCCGTCGCATGCTCGAGATCCCGCCCGGCGGCCAGCTCATCCGGTGCCACGGCGACTTCCACGCCGAGCAGGTGCTGGTCACCGCCGACGACGTGATGATCACCGACTTCGAGGGCGAGCCCCTCCGGCCCACGAGCCAGCGCCGGCTCAAGCGCGTCCCGCTCGTGGACGTGGCGGGGATGGTGCGGTCGCTCGACTACGCGGCCAGTGGGGTCGTCCTGCAACGGGGCGAGCCGGACGATTCGGACGTCGAGCGCTGGGCCGTCGCCTGGTTCGCCGAATCGGCGGCGGCGTTCCTCCGCGGCTACCTCGCCGAGGTGGAGGACACCGGGCTGCTGCCCAGCCAGGGCGATGGCGCAACGGGTATCCTGCTTGACGTGCTCCTGCTGCAGAAGGCCACCTACGAGCTCACGTACGAGCTTCGGTCGCGTCCGACCTGGGTGACCATCCCGCTCCGCGGCCTGGAGGCCATCCTCGACGACGAGCCGGACCGCGACGCCTGATGCGCTCGCTGCCCTACTCGCGGACCGCCCGCCGCCGGTTCCGGCTCGACGCCTCGACCGCGCCCGACGCGGCGGCCGTCGGGCCGGCCGGTCCCGCCCGGCGCCGCCTGGCCGCCAACCTGCCGGTCGCGCGCAGGGTTGTCGCCGCCCTCAACGCCTCGCTGCCGGCTGGAGCGCCCTCGGCACAGGCCGGCGAGCTGGCCGCCCTGGAGCTGCTCCACGAGATCTTCCACCTGCTGGTCGAGCGGGCCGTGGAGCTCGACCCGCCGGCGTCGATGGTCGAGTCGGCCCTCGTCGTGGAGTCCGAGCTGGGCGACGAGGACTTCGCCGAGCTGCTCAACGCCGTGGGCGACGAGTTCCCCGACGTCCTCGGCGCAGAGGAGGCCACCCGCCTCGAGGAGATGCTCCTCGTCCGCATCGCCAACGAGAACCCGGCCGCACGGCCCCTCATCCCGCTGGTGGACGATTCGCCGCTCCCGCGCGAGGAGCGGAACGTGTCGATGGCCGTGCTCGAGCGCCACTACGCGGGGCGCCAGCCGATCGGGCCCAACGGCGAGACCCTGATCGACCTGCTGCGCGCGCCCGCGCGGGCCCACCCGACCTCGCTCGCCGGCCAGCTGCGCTACGTGCGCGACACCTGGGCGGCGCTGCTGGGCGACAAGCTGGCCGCGCTGCTCGACCGGATGCTGCTCACCCTCGACGTCATGGCCGAGGAGGAGCGCGGGCTCCACCTGCGCTTCGGCGCCGGCGTCGGTGACGCCGGCGGCAAGGGCGAGCGGCCCGACCTGACGGGCCTCGAGGCCGAGCCCGAGCGGTTCTCGAGCGACTCGGACTGGATGCCGCGACTGGTGCTGATGGCGAAGAGCACCCACGTCTGGCTCGACCAGCTCAACCGCGCCTACCAGCGCGACATCCGGACCCTCGACGCCATCCCGGACGAGGAGCTCGAGCGGCTCGCCCGCTGGGGCGTCACGGGCCTCTGGCTCAT
This sequence comes from Chloroflexota bacterium, assembly GCA_021812735.1. The sequence continues at coordinate 4,753 of JAKAMV010000514.1, forward strand.
CGGGCTGTGGCAGCGCAGCCGGGCCAGTCAGCGGATCAAGGAGTGGCGGGGCAACCCGGACGCCGCGGCGTCGGCGTACTCGCTCGACGACTACCGGATCGCGGACGACCTGGGCGGCGAGGACGCCTGGCAGTCCCTCCGCCACCGCGCGTGGCAGCGCGGCATCCGGCTCGCCTCCGACATGGTGCCCAACCACATGGGCATCGACTCGCACTGGGTCACCGAGCACGCCGAGTGGTTCCTCTCGATCCCGCAGCCGCCCTACCCCGCGTACACGTACGGCGGCGAGAACCTCGCCGACTACGGCGACGTCGAGGTCCGGCTCGAGGACCACTACTGGGACAACTCCGACGCCGCGGTCACCTTCGAGTGGCGCAACCGGTGGACCGGCGAGCGGCGCTACATCTACCACGGCAACGACGGCACCAGCTTCCCGTGGAACGACACGGCGCAGCTGGACTTCAGCCAGGCGGCCGTCCGCGAGCAGGTCATCCAGACGATCCTGGCGGTGGCGCGCCGCTTCCCGGTCATCCGGTTCGACGCCGCGATGGTCCTCGCGCGCAAGCACGTTCGGCGCCTGTGGTTCCCCGGCCCCGGCGAGGGCGGGGGCGCCATCCCGTCGCGCGCCGAGTTCGGCACGCTGACGGCGGACGAGTTCGACGCCGCCATGCCGGGCGAGTTCTGGCGCGACGTGGTGGACCGCGTCGCCGCCGAGGTGCCCGACACCCTGCTGCTCGCGGAGGCGTTCTGGCTGCTCGAGGGCTACTTCGTCCGGACCCTCGGCATGCACCGCGTGTACAACAGCGCGTTCATGCACATGCTCCGCGACGAGGACAACGCCGGATACCGCCGGGTCCTCAAGGAGACGCTCGAGTTCGACCCCGAGATCCTCAAGCGCTACGTCAACTTCATGAACAACCCCGACGAGAAGACCGCGGTCGAGCAGTTCGGCAAGGGCGACAAGTACTTCGGGATCGCCACGCTGCTGGCGACCCTGCCGGGCCTGCCGATGATCGGCCACGGCCAGTTCGAGGGCTTCGCCGAGAAGTACGGCATGGAGTTCCGGCGGGCGAGCTGGAACGAGAGCGTCGACCCCCGGCTGGTCGAGCGCCACGAGCGCGAGCTCGTGCCGCTGCTCCACCATCGAAGCGATTTCGCCGAGGCGCACGACTTCCTGCTCTACGACGTCGAGCACGACTTCGGCGGGGTGGACGAGAACGTGTTCGCGTTCTCGAACGGGTCCGGACCCTCGCGCTCGCTGGTCGTCTACCACAACCGGTTCGGCGACACGTCGGGCTGGATCCGGACCTCGGCGGCCTACGCCGTCAAGGATCCCGACGGGTCGAAGCGTCTCGTCCGGCGCACGCTGGCCGAGGGCCTCGGGCTGGCGGACGGCGACGCGGCCAACCGCTGGATCGCCTTCCGCGACCAGCGGTCAGGCCTCGAGTACCTCCGCCCGCTGGCCGATCTCCGCGAACGGGGCCTGCACGTCGAGCTCCGCGCCTACGAGACGCGCGTGTACTGGGGGATGCGCGAGCTCCTCGACCTGTCGGGGGTCTGGGCGCGGATGGCGGCGCGGCTCGAGGGGCGCGGCGTGCCCTCGCTCGAGGTTGCCCTGAGGGAGCTGCAGCTCCAGCCGGTGCACGATGCGGTCCGGGCGGTGATCGAGACGCCCTCGCGTGGCGCGGTGGCCCGCATGGTCGACGCGATCGCGGAGGCCACGGGGACCGGGGGCGACCGAGCCGCGGTCGTCGAGCGCATCGTGGGGTCGTGGGGCGCCGCCGATTCGGTGGCCGCCGGCATCGAGGACCCGTCGCAGGCCGCGGCGCTGCGCGTCTGGACGCTGCTGGCGCCGCTGGGCTCCCTGCCCGCCGGCGCGATGGTCGGGCCAACGTCCCGCGCCTGGTACGACGAGCTCCGCCTCGCGACCGTCGTCGCCGAGGGACTGCGCCACAGGGGCCTCGACGAGGGCGCGGCGTGGTGGGCGGCCGAGCGCGTGCGCCTGCTCGTGGACCTGCCGATCCCGTCCATGGTGCGGGGCGCCGCCGACGCCGCGCCGTTGCGGCTGGTGGACCGCTGGCTGTCCCACCCGGTCGTCCGCCCGTTCCTGCGGGTGAACGACTGGGAGGGCGTGGCCTGGTTCCACGGCGAGTCGCTCCAGGAGATCTGCGCATGGGCGGCCCGGCTGGAGACGCTGGGGAGCGCCGCCCCCCGCGCCGGGGAAGCCGATCCCCCCACGGTCCTCGCCCAGGTCGAGCGCGCGGCAACGCTGTCCGACTATCGGGTCGACCGCCTGCGCGACGAGCTGTTCGTCCCCGGAGCGGCCGAGCCCGAGCCGGGCCTCGATGCGGAGGCACAGGACGAGGCGCCAGCGTCCAGGCAGCGGTCGCGAGCCACGCGCAAGCCGACTGCGCCGGAGCCGACGGCACCGCCGCCCGAGCACGAGCCCGAGCCCGCGCCGACGCCGCCGGCCACGCCCGAGCCGGAGCCCGAGCCGCCTGAGCCCGAGCCCGAGCCGCCCGCGCCGGAGCCCGAGCCCGCGCCGGAGCCGCCGGCCA
>JAKAMV010000515.1 GCA_021812735.1 Chloroflexota bacterium
CGCCTCGGCCACGCTGAGCGTCACGTCGGACCGTGCTGACCGCAGGCCGTCCGGGGGCGGGGGCTCCTCGCCCGCCTCCCGCGACCGGCGCACGGCGTCGTCGATCGCGAGGCGACCCAGGGTGTACGGGCCGGGCACCGCCTGCGCCAGCGTGGCGCCCCCCGGAGCGGCTGCCGTCGCCGCGGTCCAGGCGGCGAGCAGCGGGCGCTCGTCGTCGAACCGGCCCTCGTGCAGCAGGACCCGGACCGCCTCGGCCATGTCCGGCCACCGGACCTGTCCGTCGCTGAGCAGGTCCAGACCGGCGTCGACCTGGGCGCCCAGCACCTCGGCCACGAGGCGGTCCGTGGCGGCGGCGAGGGCCGAGGCGTCGGCGCGACCGGCGGCCACATCGGCCTCGAGCGCAGTCAGCTCGATCCCGTCGGAGGTCACGCGGGGCCAGGCGCCCTGCAGCATGGCGAACATGCGGCAGATCGTACCGTCCCGGCGGCCGTGGGGATGTTCAGCCGAACGGGCGGGGGGCCGCGCGAGAAGCGGGCGCCGTCGCGCGAGAAGCGGGCGCCGTCGCGCGAGAGCGTGCCCTGCGCGACCGGGGCCGTCCGAACGGAGGGCGCGAACCGCTCGGGCGCCGCACAGGCCTGAGGTCGTGCAGTCGCGCGGCCGTTCAGCCCAACCCGACCAGCGGGCTCCAGTGCTGGTAGCCCAGCGCCCACATGGCCCCGAAGGCCACCAGGAGCCCGACCATGCCGATCGCCTGCACCGCGACCATCCCGCCCCGCCCCAGCAGCAGCACCGCCGTGCCCGGCTCGGGCCCCTGCCTCTGCCACAGCGAGTTCCGGGTCGGCACGCCCGTCGGGATGAACAGCAGGCCGAACCAGAGGCCCGTGAGCAGGCCGCCGATGTGCGCGAGATTGTCGATGTCTGGCGAGGTGGCGCCGATATACAAGTTGATCGCGATCAGGCCGACCAGGTTGACGAAGAGGCCCCGAGTGTTCGGGCCCAAACTCGGCCGCTGCACCGCGAGGGCGCCCACCAGCAGGCCGAACAGCCCGAAGATCGCGCCCGAGGCGCCGACCGCGAGCTGGTTCACGACGGCGTTCTGGTCGATCTGCGGCCCCGACGCGAACGACAGCAGCGACCCGCCGAGCGCGGCCACGACGTAGAACGCGAGCATCCGCCAGCGCCCGTAGAGCCGCTCCACGAGCGGCCCCACGATCCACATCGCGTACATGTTGAGCGGCAGATGCAGCGGGTTGACATCGAGGGGCAGGTGGACCAGCGCCACCGTCAGGAGCCGGTACACCTGGCCGGCCGCGACCGCGATCTTGTCGAGCTCCAGGGCGGCCAGCAGCCTGCTGCCGTCGGCGCCGCCGATGTCGGCGACCAGCGAGACGACCGTCGTCACCGCGATGATCGAGAGCGTCATGGCCATGGTCGAGCCGCCCCGCGCCCGCGAGAAGTACCGACCTGCCCCCTTCGGGTCGCCCAGCTCCCTGCTCAGCCAGCCGAGGCTCGAGGCGATCTCGGGCCTGTCCTGCGGCGGCGCGAGCCGGTCCGCCTCACGGTAGGCGCTGAGCGCGCCGGCCAGGTCTCCCTTTCGGACCCGGGCGCCGGCGAGCTCGCGCCACGCCGGGTACGTCGCCGGGGTCGGCGGCAGCTGCGTGACCTCCTGCCAGGCGCCCACGGCCTGGTCCTCCTGGCTCAGCTGGCGCATCGCCTGGCCGAAGCCGAGCAGCGCCGCCGCGGTGACGGCCCGGTCGTCGAAGCCGATGACGCGCTGGTAGAGGCGCGCCGCGTCGACGAACTGGGACGCGCCCATCAGCTCGGCCGCGTGGTCCAGCGCCGCGAGCGCCTGTGCACGGCTCAGCGGCCCGCTGCTCGCGAGCGTGCCGTGGAGGTCGAAGGAGGGCTCACCGGTCACGTGGCGAGAGTACACGGGCCGGACGGCCCCGGCGTTGTCCGCCGGAGGTGCCGCGCGGCGGGTGGGCCAGCTGCCGGCCCTCGGGCGCGAAGTCCGGGCCGCGTAGACTGGGAGCCCATGTGCGGACGGTTCCAGCAGCAGCGGCCCACCTCGGAGCTCGCGAAGATCTTCGATGCCGAGGACCTCACCGACAACCCTGCGCCGCGGTTCAACATCGCGCCCACCGATGAGGCGTCGCTCGTGGTCCAGCACGAGGACCGCCGGGCGATCGTGCGCTACCGCTGGGGCCTGATCCCGCCCTGGAGCGACGACCCCAAGATCGCCTCCCGCACGTTCAATGCCCGCGCCGAGACCGTCACCGCCAGCCCGGTGTTCCGCGACCCGTTCCGGAAACGTCGCTGCCTGGTTCCGGTGGACGGCTTCTACGAGTGGCACCGTGCGGGCGATCAGCGCACCCCGATCGCGATCTTCGATCCGGACGGCCTGCCGCTGGCGCTGGCGGGGCTGTGGACAGGGCGCCAGGACCCCGAGACCGGCGAATGGCGGCGCACGTTCACGGTCATCACCAGCCGCCCCAACGCGTTCATGGCGCGCATCCACGATCGGATGCCCGTGGTCATCGAGCCCGGCAGTTGGGCGCTATGGCTTGACCCGGCGCCCCACGACCCGGGCGAGCTGCTGGCACTCCTTGAGCCGCGCGAGGACCTGGCCCTCGGCGCCTACGCCGTGCGGCCGCTGGTCAACAGCGTCCGCAACGACGGCCCGGAGCTGCTCCTGCCGGCGAGGGGCGATGGCGGGCCGCTGCTGCCCTGACGCGTCCCGACGGCCCGGGACGCCAGATCAGTCGGCGAGAGCGGTCTCCCAGCCGGTGGCAATCTGGGCGGCCGAGAACGCCTCCGCGTGACCGGACCCGGAGTCCAGCGCCACGGCATAGGCGGCGACCAGCGCCTCGAAGGCTCCCGCGCCGTCCGAGTCGTCCGGCGCCGCGAGCACGGTGGCGTCCTCGGGGAGGCCGGCCGGCACAGGGCGCGGGGCCCCGTCGCTCGGCCCGAGCAGCACCACGAGCCGCAGCTGCGCGTACCCGGCCGCCGACACCGCGGCCGCGAGCACGTCCGCGGACACATCCTCGGCCACCACCAGCACGCCGCTCGGCTCGATGTACCGGACGGCCAGCTCGACGTCCGCGCCCTCGAGGCGGCCTCCCGCCGACGACGCGGCCTCGGCGGCCGAAATGCGGGTTGGAGCAGACTCCGAGAAGGGGGACGAGTCGTCGTCGTCCGAGGCCGCGGGCGGCCGGTCCACGAGCAGCGTGGGCTGCGTGGGGTCGCGCAGGACGGCCGCGTGGCCGACGCCGGCGCGCGCGAGCGCGATGAGCAGCGTCTCGCCCGGTGCATCCTCGCCCACCCGGCCCACCAGCTCCACGCGCGAGCCCAGCGCGGCGGCGGCCAGCGCGATGCCGCAGCCACGCCCCGCCGGGCCGGGCGGGCCGGCCACGCGCCAGGCCGGGCTGCCGACGATCACGATCACGCGGCCAGCCTACACCGGCTCGGCGCGCGGTCGGGAGCCGGCGCGCTACTGGTCGGGAGTATGCGTCGGCCAGGGCGACCCGCTGGGCGAGGGGGACCAGCTTGGCGAGGGGGACGGGGAGCCGTCACCCTCGCCACCGCCTTCCGGAGACGGCGAGGGACTCGCGGTGGGCGGCGGCGTCCGCGTCGGACGCGGCGTGGCGATCGAGCTGCCCGAGCCGCCGCCATTCGGCTTTGGGGTGGTGGCCGGCTCAGCCGTGTCGCTGGGCTCCGGGCTCTCCGTGGTGCCGGGCGCCTCGCTCCCCTCGGGGGTTGCGCTGTCGGGCGCCGTGCTGTCGGGCTCCGTGCTGTCGGTCGGCCCCGGCGTGGGCGAGGGTTGCGGGCTCGCCCACGGTGTCGCCGGTGCGGACGGCGATGGCGTCGCGGCCGGCGCCGGTCCGGGCGACGCATTGCTGAACAGGCCGAGCGCTCCGGCGGCGCCGGCCGCCGCGGCGCCGCCGACCAGCGTCGCCACGAGCACCAGCGCCATCGCCTGCGCGCGAGCGGCCGCGGGGAACCCTCGCCCGACGGCCACCCGCACGGCGTCGCGCAGCGACGCGCCCAGCGCCCCCAGCGACAGCCGGCGCACGGCGGACGCGGCCGCCACGACGGGCGCGGGCGCTGGCTCCGACGCGATGGCCGCCATGACTCGGGCTGCGAAGTCGGCGCTCTGCCGCACGGTCCCCCGGTCGGCCACGCCCTCGAGGTCGCGGGCGAGCCGGCCGTCGGCAGCCACCTCGTCGGGCGGCAGGTCGAGCCCGCCCAGCTCGGACGCGGTGAAGGGGTTCGGGTTGTGGCCCGGGTACCGCGCGCTCATCGATCGTGGCCCTCGAGCGCCGTCCGCAGGCGTGCCAGCCCTCGGTGCAGGTGCGTCTTCACGGTACCCAGCGGGCGGTCGGTCGCCGCCGCGATCTCGAGCAGCGAGCGCTCGGCGAAGAACCGCAGCGCTACGACCTCGCGGTACGGCTCGTCCAGGGCGGCGACGGCCGCCCGGATGCGCGCGTCCTGCTCAGCGCGGAGCACGGTGTGCGCGGGATCGATCGCGTCAGCGCCGCCGCCTGTCCGGAAGCGGCTCTGGCCCGGCTCGTCGGCCTCCGCCGCGAGCGGGTCCAGCCAGGTGACCTGCTTGCGGCGCCCGGCGTTGCGGATCGCCAGGCGCACTGCGATGCGCGCCAGCCACGCGCCGAACGAACCGTCGGCCCGCCATGAGCCGAGGGAGCGGTACGCGATCACGAACGCCTCCTGGGCGACGTCCTCAGCTTCGGAGCGGTCGCCGAGGATCCGAGCGCAGGCCGCGACCACCGAAGCGCTCTCGCGCTCGACAAGCTGGCGGTACGCGTCCCGGTCGCCGGCCAGCACGGCATCGACGATCGTGCGGTCATCGTTCGCTGCTCCGGGTTCGAGGGCGACGTCCGGGCGTCCGTCCGTGGGCCTGTCCTCCGTGCTGCGCTCGACGCCTGCCCGAGCTGGGCCGGCGTGGACTCGCGCCCCCTCGGCCGCCATTGTGGCGGACGAGGGGGGATCGCATCGCAGAACGGAGGTCATGGGCTCCAGAACCGCAAGGCCTAGTGGTCGCCACCTCCATCATGGCCGCCATCGCCGCCAGACGACCCGCCGTCGCCAGTCCCGGCGCCGACTGTCGGGGAAGCGGTGCCGTCAGGGCTGGCGGGCGTCGGCCCGGCGTGATCGCCGTCCTCCCCCTGGCTGTCGCCACCCTGGTCAGCGTGGGTCGGCTCCGCGGTCTCCGTGGGCTCCGGGGTATCGGTGGGCTCCGCGGTCTCCGTGGGCTCCGGGGTATCGGTGGGCTCCGCGGTCTCCGTGGGCTCCGGGGTATCGGTGGGCTCCGCGGTCTCCGTGGGCTCCGCGGTCTCGCTCGGCTCCGCCGTCTCCGTGGGCTCCGCGGTCGTGGCGGACTCGCTCGGCGAGGGCGATGTCTCGGCGGCAGTCGTGATCGCGTTGGCCTGCCGTGGTCCGCCCGTGACGAGCGAGTTCGTGGCGTAGGCGGCACCCGCGAGCAGGAGCAGCGCCGCGACCGCGGTGACGGCGGATCGGGCGAACGTGCGGTCGGATCGATGGTCTCGCATGGGCTGGGCGCTCCCGGGACGCTTGCGGCCTCCTTGGCTGGGCCGCTTCACCCTGTGTGAGCAGGGGCCCGGCCAAAAGGTTTCACGGCCGCCGTGTCAGCCGGCGCCCTGCACCGCGGCCCCGCCGCCCGTGCCCAGGCGCCGCAACTCGGGGGCGAGGGCGGCCACCGCCAGCGCGCCCAGCGTGGTGAGCACGGCGCCCGCGCCCACCGCCAGCGTGGGCGAGGTGCGCTCCGCGACCACGCCCGCAGCGAGGTTGCCGATCGGGATCAGCCCCGTCGAGGTGAGCACGTAGAGGCTCATCACGCGACCGCGCAGGCGCGGCGGGACCAGCACCTGGACCAGCGTGTTGGTGGTGGCGTAGTACCCGACCTGGCAGGCGCCCAGGACGGCGAGGGCGGCCATCGAGAGCGGAACCGCGCGCGACCAGGCGAACACGGCCTCTGCGATGCCCGCCAGCGCGAGGGCGCCGACGAGAACGCGCCCGCTGCCGCCCGATGGCCGGACCACCGCCATCACGAGCGCGCCGACGAGGGCGCCGACCCCGATCGAGGCGCTGAGCAGGCCCAGGCCGGCGGCGCCGATCCCCAGCACGTCGCGCGCGAACACGGGCAGCAGGACGAGGTAGTTGAGCAGCAGCAGGGCCGGGAGCCCTGCCAGCAGCACCAGCGCGGCAACGACCCTGCTCCCCCGCACGTACCGCACGCCGTCGAGCAGGTTAGACCACATCGACGCCTGCGCCCGCGCGATCGCCGACGGCGAACCCCTGGGCAGCCAGAGGAACACGATCGCCACTGCGAGCAGGGCGAGCGCGTTGCCCCAGAACGCGAGGTAGAGACCGCCCGCGGCGATCACGGCTCCGGCCAGCGCGGGGCCGATGATCCGCGAGAGGTTGTACTGCGCCGAGCTGAGTGCCACGGCCGAGCCCACGGTTCCGCCGTCCACCAGCGTGGACACGATCGCCTGATAGGCCGGAGTCTGGACGGCGACGGCGAGGCCGGCCAGCGCGGCCAGCACCGCCACATGCCAGAAGGCGACCGCCCCCGTGGTGCTCAGGAGCGCTAGCACCAGAGCGACGCCAGCTGCGAACCCCTGCGTTGCCACCAGCAGCAGCCGGCGGTCCACCTCGTCGGCGATCACGCCGGCCGGGACCGAGAGGAGCAGGATCGGCAGCTGGCTGATCGCCGACACGACACCCAGCGCCTCGGGCGAGTTCGTGAGCTGGAGGACGAGCCAGCCCTGGGCGGTCGACTGCATCCACGAGCCGATCGAGCCGATGAACGCGCCGGCGAGATACCAGCGGAAGGCAGTCGACGTCAGCGCGGGCAGTCGGGCGGCGACAGTGCGCGCAGCGGTGCGCGTCCGGCCTCCCGCGAGGGCGGGGCCCGGCTCGCTGCTGGCCGCCTCCCCGTCAGCGCTCGTGGCCGGGCGCCTCGGGTTCGTCGACCACGACGTCAATCGGGGCGATGCCCGCCGCCGCGAGGTCGGCGCCGATCTTGTCATGGTCACCCACGAGCACGATCGCGCACTGCTCGGGGCGGATGTGCTCGCGGGCCACGCGCAGGACGTCGTCGGCCGTGACCGCCTCGATGGCGGCGCGGTAGTGCGCAAGCTCGTCGTCGGGGAGATCGTGGACGAACAGCCCGGCCAGCGAGCCCGCGACGGGCCCCGGCGTCTCAAACCGCAGCGGGAACACGCCCACGAGGT
>JAKAMV010000516.1 GCA_021812735.1 Chloroflexota bacterium
GATGGCGCTCGACGCCATGCCGGCCAGGATGCCGATGCCGATGCCGGGGCCGAGCACGCCGAGGGCGGCCAGGCCAGCGCCGAGAGGTCCGAGGTTCATCCGAGATCCCTCCTGTCACCCGGTCCGCCCGGGTGGTTGCTCCGTGATCTGTGCGGTGTGCTAGTTGACGGCCTCGGCCGGCACGGGCCATGACGGCGTGTCGACCTCGTGCCGGTCGTGGTGCTCGTCCTCGTCGCCGTGGTGCTCGATGGCGGCGAGGGTGAACATCAGCGTCAGGGTGGAGAAGATGAGCGCCTGCACCAGGTTGAGCAGGAGCTCGAGCGCGATCAGGGCCATCGGGACGATGGCCAGGGTCAGGGCGGTGATGACGCCCAGCGCCACCTCGCCGCCGTAGATGTTGCCGAAGAGTCGCATCGAGAGCGTGATGGGCTTCACGAACTCGAGCATCAGCTCGACCAGGCCCACGAACAGGGCGATGATCCCGGCCCCGACGCCCTTCCGGAACTCGCCGAGCGGGAAGAACTTGGACAGGTAGCCGCGGACGCCCAGCTTGCGGAAGCCCTGGTACTCGAAGAAGGCGAACGCGACGAGCGCGAGGCCGAGGGTGATGTTGAGGTCGCTGGTGGGCGCCCGCAAGTCCTCGATCTTGCCAATGGGCGGCACGAGGCCGGACCAGTTGGACAGCAGGATGTAGAGGAAGAACCCGGCGAACAGGACGATGTACGGGCGCGCCTCCGGTCCGCCGATGGACATCCCGAAGCCCTCGATCTGCTCCCAGACGTACTCCATGGCGTTCTGGACCTTGCCCGGGACCATCTCCCGGCCGCGGGTCATGAGGAACAGCAGGAGGATCACGATGACCGAGACGATCCACATGGTGATGATCGTCGAGGTGATCGACACGTCGAACGTCACCAGGTCCAGGGGGGCCGTGGAGGCGTCGCCGGCGGCGCGCCACACGACATGCGGCGCGGGCAGCTCCAGGTTGCCGTTGATGTAGCAGACGGGGTAGGAGCACGCGGCGCCGGAGCCCGCGCTCGGGTCGAACGGGGGGGCGACGACGAAGGCGACGATGTCCGCGACGATCACGAGGAGGAGGAGCAGGCCGATGACCAGCGGCTGCCGGCTGCGCTTCCCGTCAGTCTGCGCCTCGGTGGTCACGTGTCCTCCAAGCGGTCCGTCCGCGGGCGTGGCGGGCCCGGGTCTTTCTGCCTGTTCCGTGGCCGGTCTAGTCGAACCGCTTCAGGAACCGTGTGATCAGTCGCCAAATCCCGATGGTGCCGATCCCGGCGCCGCCGAGAAAGCCCAGCAGCAGGAAGATCGGACTCGACGCGAGCTGCTGGTCCAGCCAGTGCCCGCCCAGTGCCCCGGCCAGGGTGGACACCAGGAGCAGCGAGCCGATCTCGGAAAACAGCGCGAGATACGCTCCGACACCGGTGCTCATGGGCGACCCTTCACCGCGCCGTCGATGGTAGCAGAGGGCCCGGGCGGCCAGCACGTTGGTTGCGGGTCGGATTCGGTGCCGCGACCCGAGCGATCAGGGCGCGCACGCGGAGGCGGACACGGTCCGGGACGCGAGGACCCCCGCCGGCCGCGCCGGGGAGGGGCGGGTCGCTCGCCGCCGGTCGCGCCACGCGCCTATTCGTCGGGTCGGGCGGACGTGCCGCCGGCCGGGCGGCCGGCGGTGCCGCCGACGCCCGGCCGGCTCTCGTACGTCTCGGCCTCGAGCGCGCCGCTGTCGCCGCGGGCCAGCAGGAACAGCCCGACGCCGAACGCCACCGCGAGCCCGAGAAACGCGTAGACCTGCTCGTTCTCGGACAGCACGACGGACAGCACCGCCAGGACGACGCAGATCAGGTAGATCACCAGCACGGTCTGGGCGTGGCTGAGGCCCAGGTCCAGCAGCCGGTGGTGGATGTGCCCGCGGTCCGGCGTGAACGGCGAGCGCCCGGTGGCGAGGCGCCGGACGATGATCCAGAACGTGTCGATGATCGGGACGCCCAGGACCAGCAGCGCCACCGCCACCTTGGCGGCGCCGAGGATCGCGAGGATCGCGAGCATGTAGCCGACGAACATGACGCCGGTGGTGCCGATGAAGACCTTGGCCGGGTGGAAGTTCCAGCGCAGGAAGCCGAGCAGCGCGCCGGCCAGGGCAAAGCACAGGACCCCCACCAGCGGCTGGCCCGTGACGCCGATCACGGTCGTGAGCGAGATGGTCCCCAGCGTCACCGCCGCGATGAACGCGATCCCGGACGACAGGCCGTCGAGCCCGTCGATGAAGTTGATGCTGTTGATCATGCCCAGGATCCAGACCACGGTGAAGCCGGCGGCGGCCGCGACCCCGAGCGGGATGGTGCCGGGCCCCAGCGGGTTGTTCAGGATGGCCGGCACCACGCCCGCGAGCACGGGGACGGCCGCGACCACGAGCTGCGTCAGCAGCTGCCAGCGCGCCCGGAGCTGGAGCAGGTCGTCGAGCAGGCCCAGCAGCGCCGCCAGCGCGCCGCCGGCCAGCACCGCCAGGAAGGTTGACGTCTCCGGCCGGTTGGGGTCGGGGATGAGGTCGCTGTGCTCGTTGAGCACCACCACGACGGTGGCCACGAGCAGGTAGGCGACCGCGACCGCGACGCCGCCCCCGCGCGGGACCGGGGTCGCGTTCACGCGGCGGCTGTTGGGCTCGTCGAGGGCGCCCAGCCGCCGCGCCGCGCGGATGACGATCGGCGTTGCGACCAGCGACAGCACGGCCGCGACCGCGAACGCTGCGACGACGATCGGCAGGACGGTGCCGAACGCCGGGATGAGGTGCATCGCGAGAGGTTTGCTCCTGGGCGTTCTGGTGGCGTCAGGCGCCGCTCAGCCGCGAGCCTGCGGCAGGCCAGGCACGGGGAAGCGGCCCGTCAGCTCGCGGACCTCGCCGCGGATCCGCTCGTGCGCGGCGGCGTCTGCCCGGCCGCGGATGGCGTCCACGATGAGCTGGCCGATCTGGCGCATCTCCGCTGGCCCCATGCCGCGGGTCGTCGTGGCCGGCGTGCCGATCCGGATCCCGGACGCGACGTTGGGCGGGTTCTGGTCGAACGGGATGGCGTTCTTGTTGACCGTGACGCCCACGTCGTCCAGCAGCGTCTCCGCCTCCCGGCCGGTCACGCCCAGCGGCGTCACGTCCACGAGCATCAGGTGGTTGTCGGTGCCGCCCGAGACGAGGCGGGCGCCGGCCCCGGCGAGCGTCTCCGCCAGGACCCGGGCGTTCTCCACCGTGCGGGCCTGGTCGGCACGGAACGCGTCGGTCTGGGCCAGGTGGAGGGCGACGGCCTTGGCCGCGATGACGTGCATCAGCGGACCCCCCTGGACGCCGGGGAACACGCTCTTGTCCACGGCCGCCGCGAGGGTGCTCTTGCCGAGCGCCGGGAAGTCCGCCCGGTCGATGCCCGCGGGGAGATCCGCCCGGGCGAAGACGAGGCCGCCGCGCGGGCCGCGCAGGGTCTTGTGGGTGGTGGTGGTCACCAGGTCCGCGTGGGGGAACGGGCTCGGGTGGAGGCCCGCGGCCACGAGGCCGGCGAAGTGGGCCATGTCCACGAACAGCAGCGCCCCGACGCCGTGGGCGATGGCCGCCAGGCGCTCGAAGTCCCAGACGCGCGGGTAGGCGGAGGCGCCGGCGACCAGCAGCTTGGGCCGCACCTCCCTGGCCTGGGCCTCGATGGCGTCGTAGTCCAGGCGCTCGGTGACCTTGTCCACCCCGTAGGCGTGGACCTCGTACAGGCGCCCGGAGAAGTTGACCGGCGAGCCGTGGGTCAGGTGTCCGCCGTGGGCCAGGCTCAGGCCGAGGATCTTGTCGCCGGGGCGGACGACCGCGAAGTAGGCGGCCATGTTCGCCTGCGCGCCCGAGTGGGGCTGAACGTTGACGTGGTCGGCGCCGGGGAACAGCGCCAAGGCGCGGGCCCGGGCGAGGTCCTCCACCACGTCCACGTACTCGCAGCCGCCGTAGTAGCGCTTGCCGGGCAGGCCCTCGGCGTACTTGTTGGTCAGCCAGGAGCCCTGCGCCTCCTCGACCGCCGCGTAGACGTAGTTCTCGCTCGCGATGAGCTCGATCTTGTCCGTCTGGCGGTGGCGCTCGCTCTCCATCGCGGCCCACAGTTCGGGGTCCACCGCGGAGATGGGGGCCCAGGCGGCGGACGGAACGGCGGACTCGGGCACGGGGAACCTCCTCGGCTCAGGACGAACGGTCACGGCGACCGGCGCATTGTCCCACGAGTCGGCGTCGGGGCGGACGGATTCCGCCGCGGCGTCCCGAGCCGCGGCGTGCCGGGGCCGCGCCGCTACGCCTCGTCCACGTCCCAGGTGCCGATGGCGTGGGCGATGCCGGCCCGGGTGAGCGCCGCCGCGATGTCGGCGGACGGGATGGCGCCCTCGCGCAGGATCGACGGCCACTCGAGCGTGCAGTCCACGACGGTCGAGGCCTGGCCGCCGCGGATCGGCCCGCCGTCCAGCACGAGCGCGAGGGACCCGCCCAGCCGCTCGAGGATCTCGGCCGCGTCGCGCGCGTCGGGCTCGCCGGACCGGTTGGCGGACGTGGTGGGCAGCGGGCCGAGGGCCGCGGCGAGCGCCCGCGGTGCCGGGTGGTCGGGCACGCGCACGCCGATGGTGGGCGCGCCACCTGCCAGCACGCGCGGCAGGCGAGCCTCGGGGCGCACCGGGAGGACGAGGGTGAGGCCGCCGGGCCAGAACCGCGTCGCCAAGGCCGCGGCAGCCGGCGACACGGCGCCCAACTCGCCCGCCTGCGCGGCGTCGGCCAGCAGCACGGCCACGGCTTTCTCGGGCGGGCGCCCCTTGGCGGCGAACAGCCGCTCGATGGCGTCCGGCAGCGCCATGTCGGCGGCGATCCCGTACACGGTGTCGGTGGGCACGGCCACGATGCCACCGGCTCGCAGCAGGCCAACGGCCTCGGCGCGGGCGGCGGGCGTGTCCGGGACGAGGCGCGCGGTCACGCGGCCCCCCGTTTCCCGGCCTCGATCGGCGCGGTCGTCGCCGACGCCGCGGACTCGAGCCCGGCCTCGGCGCGCAGCCGCTCCGCGTTGGCCGCCGCCTCGCGCGGGGAGGCCAGCACGATCTGCTCGATCAGCTGCGCCGCGCCCTCGTCGGCCACCGGGCGGGCGAGGTAGCGCGCGACGCGACGCACCTCGGAAACGGCCGTGGGCATGGCCGCGCCGTGGCCGGCGTCCCCGATCATCTCGGCGTCGTTGAGCGAGTCGCCGATCGCCATCACCGCGCCCATGGGGATCCCCCCCTCGTGCGCCAGCCAGGCCACGGCGCGCCCCTTGGAGACCCCGGGCGCCACGAACTCCAGGAACCGGGGGTGCGACACCGTCACGTCCGCCCGGCCCGCGAAGTGGCAGCGCGCGTCGGCCACCAGCTCCATCGGCCGCCCGGGCTCGCCCACCGCGATGACCTTGCTCACCGGGTGCGTCACGGCCGCCGCCAGGTCCGGCACGATGCGCGCGTCGGTGCCCACGTAGGCGGAGTAGTCCGCGAACGACGGGTCGCCCTCCCAGACGACGATGCGCTCCAGGTCGTTGAGGTGCGGGTCGAGCCCGCGGGCCCGGCACCAGGCGATCGCCTCGCGGGTCGCCGCCGCCGACAGCGGCGCGTGGTGGAGGACGCGGCCCACTCGGCCCCGCGCGTGGGCGCTGGCGGGCAGGGACGCCTGGGGGCGCAGGGGCATCGCCCGGATCACGGCCCCCTGGTGCCCGATGAGCGGCATGTCCAGCCCCAGCAGGCTGGCGAACACGACGGCCGAGCTGGGCATCCGCCCGGTGGCAAGCGACACGCGGACGCCGCGCCGGACCGCCTCGCCGATCGCCGCGCGCGTCCGGGGCCCGATCTGCAGGTCCTCGCCCACGAGGGTCCCGTCGATGTCCAGCACCACCATCCGGACCGGGAAGGCGGGCTCGGGGCGCACCGCGGGCCGGTAGTCCGGGATCACGGGCGGTTCCCCGCCCCGGCCCCCGGCCGGGGCCCCACGCGGGCCAGCCGCGGCAGACCGGCGAGGTCCGCCTGCACGCTGCACCGCCAGCCTGGCAGCCGGTGCGCCGCCGCCGCAACGACGGCGTCGCCCTGGTCCGCGCCGATCTCGAGCAGCGCGACCCCGTCGGGCGTCAGGGCGTCCGGCAGGCGGTCCAGCAGCCGCCGCACGAGGTCCAGCCCGTCGGGCCCGCCGTCGAGCGCGGTCCGAGGCTCGAAGGAGAGGTCGCGCGCGAGGCCGTCGAGCTGGGCCGTCGCGACGTAGGGCAGGTTGGCGCAGACCACCGCGCACCGCGGGTCCACGACCGGCGGCAGCAGGTCCGCCTCCACGAACACCAGCCGGTCCGCAAGGCCGTGGCCCACGGCATTCTCGCGGGCAAGCTGCAGCGCGTCCGCGGACACGTCGGTGGCCACGACGACAACGTGCTCGGCCATGCGCCGGGCCCGGAGCGCCGCGAGGAGCGCGATGGCGATCGCCCCCGAGCCGGCGCCCACGTCGGCCACGCGGAGGGCGGGGGCGCCGGGCTGGCGCGGCGTGGCCGTGAGGCGGCGGACCACCTCGGCCAGCGCCGCGTCCACGAGCAGCTCCGTCTCCGGGCGCGGGATCAGGGCGCGGGGGTCGGTCGCGATGGCCAAGCCGTGGAACTCGCGGAAGCCGCGGATGTAGGCGACCGGCTCGCCGGCCTCGCGGCGCGCGACCTCGGCGGCGAACTGCGCCCGCGGCCCAGCCCCCACGGGCGCCTCCGGGTGGGCGATCACGCCGATCCGGTCCACGCCCAGCACGTGGCCGAGCAGCAGCTCCGCGTCCAGTCGCGGCGAGCCCGACCCCGACGCGTCCAGCCGCGCGGCGGCCTCGGCCACCAGCGCCGCCACGGTGCCCGCCGTCGCCGCCACGTTGCGCGAGGTGTCGGCCACGGCCTACTCGTCCGACTCCGTGAGCGCCTGCAGCCGGTCGGCCTGGTCCGCCATCTGGAGCGCGTCGATGAGCGGGTCGATCTGGCCCTCCAGGACCGCCGGCACGTTGTGGATGGTCACGCCGATGCGGTGGTCGGTCACCCGGTTGTCCGGGAAGTTGTAGGTGCGGATCTTCTCGGAGCGCTCGCCGCCGCCCACCATCATCTTGCGCTCGGCGCTCTGGGCCGTGCGCTGCTTGGTCAGCTCCAGGTCGTACAGCCGCGAGCGCAGGACGCTCATCGCCTTGGCCTTGTTCTTGTGCTGGCTCTTCTCGTCCTGGATCTCCACGAC
>JAKAMV010000517.1 GCA_021812735.1 Chloroflexota bacterium
GGTCGAGGTCCAGCGCGCCGATCTCCGCCGCGCGGCGGGTCATGGCCGCCACCGGTCGCAGCGCGCGCCCCGCCAGCCACCAGCCACCGAGCAGCGAGACCAGGCTGGCGCCGAGGCCCACCAGCACGAGGAGGCCGGCCAGTGTCGCCTGAGCCCCTTCGATCGGCCGCAGGCTGCTCCCAGCAACCACGACGATGGATCCATCGTTGCTGGCCGCCGCTCGTAGCAGGTACGGCACGCCGGCCACGCGAACCTCGCGCGAGGTGCCTGCGGCGGCCGCGGGCAACGGGGAGGGCGCGCCGGC
Source organism: Chloroflexota bacterium (assembly GCA_021812735.1). The sequence goes on from JAKAMV010000517.1 coordinate 305, forward strand.
GGTCGCGTCGATGCGGTGCCCGGCTGCGTCGAACAACACGACGAAGATGCCGGCGTGCGCGGCGTCGGTCTCCTGCAGCCCGACCTGCGCGTTGTTCTCGAGGGTCGCCGCGACGTCGGCGGCGCGGGTGGCCAACGTGCGGTCGAGGGTCTCGCGCAGGGTGGCGCCGAGCTGCCACCAGACCACCGTGCCGGCAACCGCCAGCGTCAGCGCGATCGCCGCGCCGTAGGCCAGGCTGAGGCGCGCACGCAGCGTCACCGGCGAGCGGGGCGAACGCCGATCCGGGGAGACTCGGAGGGCCCAACTGCGGGCCCCGCCGCCGGCACGGTACGCCCAATTGCGGGCCCCGCCGACGGCACGGCACGCAGCGCGTACCCGACCCCGCGTATCGTCTCGATGGTTGGGCCGTGCGGGTGCTGCCCGAGTTGCCGGCGGAGGGCGCGCACGTAGACGTCGACGATGTTGGAGGTGCCCTCGTAGGCCCAATCCCAGACCCGCTCGATGATCGCAGTGCGGGACAGCACCTCGTCGGGGTGGCGCATGAAGAACTCGAGCAGGGCGAACTCGCGCGAGGAGAGCGCGAGGAGGCGATCGCCGACCGACGCGCGGTGCGTGGCCGGGTTGAGCGTGAGCGCGCCGACCGTGAGCGTCGTCGGCCGTTCGCTGGCACCGCGCCGCGCGAGCGCGCGCAGCCGCGCGAGCAGCTCCACGAAGGCGAAGGGTTTCACCAGGTAGTCGTCGGCGCCCACGTCCAGCCCGCGCACGCGGTCGGGCACCGCGTCTCGCGCCGTCAGCATCAGCACCGGCGTCCAGTTCCCGGCCGCTCGCAGCTCGGCGCAGAGCGCGAACCCGTCGCCGTCGGGCAGCATCACGTCGAGCACGATGACATCGTACGAGCCTTCGGTGGCGAGCCAGCGGCCGTCCTCGATCGTCGCGGCGGCGTCGACCGCGTGACCATCGTCGCGCAGGCCCCGCTGCAGCAGGCCGGCGAGGCGGACGTCATCTTCGACCAGTAGGAGCTTCACGGCAGCCTCCGGCGCCAGTATGGCTGGCCAAGATGAGTGGCGGATGAATCTGCGGCGCGCGCGCTTTCACGGTCGCTTCATCGAGCAACCTGCAGGCTTGACGCAGTGGTCGGGCAGCGGGCCCGACCCGCCAACAGGAGTCAGCAGGAGTGAGCATGATGCTTGCGCGACTGCGCGGCGCCGCACTGGGCGGTCTCGCCGTGCTTCTCATCAGCGGCGCAGGGGTTGCCTTCGCCGGCGGGCCGAGCGGGACCAATGCCCCACAGTCCGTGATCGTCCAGTCGGGAAGCGGGTCGGCCGCTGCCGGTCAGCAGGTCGACCTCCAGCAGGGCGACCAGCTGGCGCCCGACAACGCCGCCACAGCCGCCGAACAGCCCGGCGTGGAGGCGCCCGAGACCGGCACCGCAGCGGAGTCGACGTCTGCGGCGGCCGAATCGGCGACGGAACCAGCCGGTGTCGAGACGGACGGCCCGGGTGGCCATGCCGACGCGGCCGGGACCAACGCGGCCGGGACCAACGTCGATCACCAGTTCCAGGGCGAAGAGTAGTCGCTGCCTCCGACGCGCCTCCGGCGGGTCGGACGGGCCACTGGCAGGGGGCCACCGGTCGAAACCGGTGGCCCCCTGCATCGTGGTCCGCGGCCTGGGAGGCCGCGGACCGCCGGGAACGGCGGCTCGTCGAGGTCCTCTGACGCCCCGCCGGCGCGCCTCGTTCGCGTGCCGCCGACGTGACGGCGCGATCCTTGCCATAATCGCCCCGGCACGTAACCGGCCCGGCAGCGCCCTGCCTGCGCGCTTCCGCCACCCAGCAGCTCGGGGTCCAGATGACGGACGCTCCTCGATCGTGACGCTAGGCGACACACCCGACGTGGCCCCTCCCGCGATGGCCAGCGCGGCCGCGGCCGAGGGCGGCGATGCAGCCGAGCGCGCCGCGGCGGCCACTCTCCCTGACCAGGCTCCCAACCACGCGCTCGGCAGGCGCAACGAGCGCCTCCTCATGACAGGCGTGCTCGGCTACAGCGCGCTCGTCGTGCTGCTCATGTTCCTGCGCGGCATCGAGATCACGCCCGACGTGATGGCGGTCGCCTTCGGCCTCGGCGCCGTCCTCCTGGGCCGGGGCCGGCTCTTCCTGCGCGACTGGCTGCCGTTCGTGGCGCTCTTCCTCGCCTACGAGCTGATGCGTGGGCTCGCCGACAACGTCGGGCTGCCGCTCCACCTCGGCGACATGGTCACGGCGGAGCGGCTCGTCTCCTTTGGCCAGATCCCCTCGCAGCTGCTGCAGGACGCCTTCCATCCGGCGCACGGCGTGGACCTCGTGGCCGAGCTCGCCACGGTTGTCTACATGCTGCACTTCGCGCTGCCGCTCGTGACCGGCTTCATCCTCTGGGTCTGGCGGCGCGCCCAGTACTACGACTTCGTCGCGGCGCTCATCCTGCTCAGCCTCTGGGGCTTCGTCACGTTCGTCCTGATCCCGACGGCGCCACCCTGGTACGCGGCGCAGGTGGGGGCGCTCAACGGGCCGGACGGGCACCCCGTGATCTCCTACCTCAAGCCCGGCGCCTTCGACACCCTCGCCAACTTCTTCGGGTTCAAGGCCGACTACATCTACACCTACACCTTCTACGACGTGAACCCGAACGGCTTCGCCGCCTGGCCGTCCCTGCACGTCGGCTACCCGTTCCTCTCGTTCCTGGTGCTGCGGCGCGCCTTCGGCAAGATCGGCTGGCTCGGCTTCGCCTACACGCTGCTCGTCGCGTTCTCCGTGCTGTACACAGGCGACCACTGGCTGATCGACGCTATCGGCGGCGTCGCCTACGCCTACGTGGCGTACTACGCGATCACGCACGCCGCCGTCGTGCAGCGCCGTCTGGCGCGCCTGCGCGATGACACGCTCGACACCTGGGGGATGGGCAGCCTGCGGGACTGGGTGCTGGGGCTCCCCGCGAGCGTCTCGTGGGGCCGGCTCGCCCTCGGGTCCGGCATCGCCCTGCTCGGGGTGGGCGGCGTGCAGCTGATGGAGCACGCGCGAGACACCGCCACCTGGCTCTACCTGCTCCCCTGGGGCGTGCTCGTCGGGGGGCTCTGGCTCGTTGCCGTCTCGGTCATTCGGCGGGGAGGTACCGTCCGTTGAGCATCGAGGATCGCCTGGGCGCCGCCCGGGCGCGCGCCGCAGCGGAGCGGAAGCGGCAGGGGCTCCCGGAGCTGGCCGAGGCCGCGCTCGGCGTGATCGGCGGGTCCGGGCTCTACGAGATCGAGGGGTTGCGGGACGTGGTCGAGGTGCGCCCCGTCACGCCCTACGGCCGGCCGTCCGATGCACTGGTCGTCGGGTCGCTCGGGGCGACGCGCGTCGCGTTCCTGCCGCGCCATGGCCGCGGGCACCGGCTCACCCCGTCCGAGGTGCCCTATCGCGCGAATATCTACGCCCTGCGGCTGCTGGGCGTCGGGTCGGTGGTCGCGGTCTCGGCCTGTGGCTCGATGCGCGAGGAGATCCGCCCACGCGACGTGGTCGTCCCAGATCAGTTCATCGACCGCACGAAGGACCGCCCCGCGACGCTGTATGGCGCCGGCGTGGTCGTGCACGTCGCATTCGCCGACCCGTTCTGCCCCGTCCTCTCGGCCCGCCTCGCCGACGAGGCCGAAAGGGTCTTCGCGGCGTCCGACGCAGCGTTGGCGGGGACGCTGGCCGCGCGGCGCGTCCATCGCGGTGGCACCTATCTCACGATGGAGGGCCCGCAGTTCTCGACGCGTGCCGAGTCACACCTCTACCGGAGCTGGGGCGTCAGCGTGATCGGCATGACCGGCCTGCCCGAGGCGAAGTTGGCCCGCGAGGCCGAGCTCTGCTACGGGATGCTTGCCTACGCGACCGATTACGACTGCTGGCGCGAGGCCGAGGAGGCCGTGACGGTCGCCCAGGTCGTCGCCAACCTCGGGGCGAACGTCGCGTCCGCCAAGGAGATCCTACGTGGGCTGACGGTCACTGGCGTCCCCGCTCGTGACCGCTGCGGGTGCGCCTCCGCGCTGGCGGGCGCGGTCCAGACCGATCCGTCCGCGGTCGACTGGGATCGTGTGCGGGAGCTCGCGCTGTTGCTCGGCGGAGAGCTGCCGCTCGACTGAACGGGGGGCGCCGAACGGAAGAGCCGCCGTGGGGCGCGGCGAGACGCGCGGCGCTGGTGCCGTCACGATGCGTCACAATCGAGCGATGCCGCTGATCAGCCCCCAGGCGCTCCTCGCCGGGATCGGCGACCCCGATCTCCGCATCGTCGACGCACGCTGGTACCTCGGCCAGCCCGGGCGGGGTCGCGCGGCCTACGAGATCGGCCATCTCCCCGGCGCCGTCCACCTCGACCTCGACGCCGACCTCAGTGGACCGCAGGGGCCGGGGCGCCATCCGCTGCCGGACCCCGCGAACTTCGCGCGGCGGATGGGCGAGGTCGGCATCGGATCGGGCCACCTCGTCGTGGGGTACGACGACGTGGGCGGCTGGGTCGCCGCGCGCCTCTGGTGGATGCTCGAACGGCTGGGACACCGTCGCGTGCGCGTCCTCGACGGCGGGCTGCGCGCCTGGCTCGCCGCCGGTGGCTCGCTGACGACCGCGCTCCCCGCATGGCCCGCCGCGCAGTTCGGCATAAGTGGCGGGTGGACGGGCACGATCGACCGAGACGCGCTCCGTGCCCGCCTCGGTCAGGTCGTGTTGCTCGACGCTCGCGCGGCTGAGCGATACCGTGGTGAGGTGGAGCCGATCGACCCGGTCGCCGGTCACATCCCCACCGCGATCAGCGCACCGCTCGAGAGGAACCTGGCGCCTGACGGCCGCTTCCTGTCGCCCGCCGCCCTCGCGATGCGGCTGGCCGGCCTGCTCGATCCGACGCTGTATGTCGGGTCGTGGAGCGACTGGAGCCGCGTGGGCTACCCGGTCGCGACGGGGCCCGAACCGGGGACGCCGCAGTGACCCGCCCGGCAGGCGTGGCCCGGATTTCCGCGGCGGTCGGGATCGCCGGGGCGCCGCGCGTGCCGCCGCGCGGCATCCTACACGCGTGGGTGCTCGGCAGCGCGCTGCTGGCCGCGTGTGGGGGCTCTGTGCCCCCGTCCCTCACGCCGACCGCGGCGGGGGAGGTGGTCTCCCCGACGGCATCTGCGCCGTCCGCGGCGCAGAGCGCGTCCATCGTCGGCTCGCCGCGGAGTTCCGCGGTGTCGCCGCCCGGCGCCCCTTCCGCCGCGGCGCCATCGTCGTCGGGTGCGCCGCGTACGACGCCCGTCTCCCCGTCGGTGGCCGCGTCGACCGCAACGGACTGGCCGGTCTACCACCGCGACGCCCTCCGAACGGGGTACGACCCCGCGTTCGTCGCCCCGCGCCGCCCGCTGACCGTCGCCTGGTCCGCGGCCCTCGACGGCGCGGTCTACGCGGAGCCGCTCGTCGTGGCCGGAAACGTGATCGCGGCCACCGAGAACGACACGGTCTATGCGCTCGACCCACTCGACGGCGCGGTCCGCTGGCAGCGCCATCTCGGCACGCCGGTGCCCCTCTCGTCGCTGCCGTGCGGCAACATCGACCCGCTCGGCATCACCGGCACGCCGGCCTACGACCCGGGCAGCGGATCGCTCTTTCTCGTGGCCGAGGTGAGCGGTCCGCGCCACGTGCTCTTCGCGCTCGACCCGCTGCGGGGATCGGTGCGCTGGTCGCGCGGCGTGGACCTGCCCGGCGACGACCCCAGGACGCACCAGCAACGTCCGGCGCTGGCGGTAGCCAACGGGTACGTCTACATCGGGTTCGGCGGGCTGGCCGGAGACTGCGGCGACTACCGCGGTGAGGTCGTAGGGGTGCTCACCTCCGGGCAGGGCGCGACGCTCGCGTACCGGGTCCCCACCTCGCGCGAGGGCGGGATCTGGGCGACCGGGGGCCCCGTCATCGATGGCGCGGGCCACCTCTACGTGTCGGTCGGCAACGGCAGCTCCACCACGACGTACGACGGCAGCGACGCGGTCGTCGAGCTCTCGCCCTCGCTGCAGCTGCTCTCGCGCTTCGCGCCCACGACCTGGGCGCAGGACAACGCGGTCGACGCGGACCTCGGCTCGATGAGCCCGGTTCTGGTGCCCGGGGGCTGGGTCTTCATCGCGGGCAAGAGCGGCACGGGCTACACGCTCCGCCAGGGCGCGCTGGGTGGGGTCGGCGGGCAGGTCGCCTCGGCACCCGTATGCGCGGGGTTCGGTGGCGCGGCGCAGGTCGGCACGACGGTGTTCGTGCCGTGCAGCGACGGCCTGCGCGCGGTGCGGATCTGGACCGATGGGTCGATCCATGCGGTCTGGCGGACCGGCTCCGGCGCCGCTGGCCCGCCGGTCGTGGGTGGGGGCGCCATCTGGAGCCTGAACGTCGAGGCGGGGGATCTCGTCGAGCTGGAGGTCGGGACCGGCGCGGCGACGGCGCGGGTCGCGGTCGGCGCGGTGCCCCATTTCGCGTCGCCGACCCTCTGGAGCGGTCGCGTCTTCGTGGGCACGATGCACGGCGTCGTGGCCGTGGCCGGGTCCCAGTAAGCGATCCGGTCCCCGCGCCACCGCCGGGGCGACGCGGGGCCGGCGACGGCCGCGGGGGGCCGGCGGGAGCCACGTGTGATCACCGTGCGACACGAGGCGCCGCCGAGACGTGGCGCGGTCTGCGCAGAGATCATGCGCCGGCGTGCGTTCCGTGCCATCCTCTCTGGTGCGCGCGGTCAACACGGCGCGACGGAACCCCGCGTCATCTCCGCGTATCGAGACCACGCGATCGGCACTGCAGGAGTGTTCCGAAGATGGATGCGAGCCCAGCGGAGCCTGGCGGGAGACGCACCAGGCGTCGTGGCGGGCGACCGGCGCGCCGCCCTCCGAGTCCCACCCCCTTCGTCCAGGAAGTCATCCTGGCCCATCTCCACGACGCCGTCTGAAGACGGCGTCGTG
>JAKAMV010000518.1 GCA_021812735.1 Chloroflexota bacterium
GTAGCCGGGACGCCACCGTCCGGGGCCCCGCCGTCCCGGCGACCCTCATCGGGACGGCGTCCGCGCCGTGGCGCGCCGCGCCGCCGGGACCGATCGGCGAGCGCCCGGCGAGGCACGCCCCGCGCCCGCCGACGCGTGCTTGCATGACTATGCACATTGCTGTATAGTCATCCGGTGGCCACTCTCCGCCCGATCTTCGACCCCACGAGCCGGCCGTCCGCGAGCGGCCCAGCGCGCCCGTGAGCGCGGACTCGACGGGTTCGGCGATCGCGGCGGAGCGTGCGTCGACCCCGGCCATCCCGGCCCAGCGGGGCGCCCGCGCCCTCGCCGGCGGCGATCCCGTCCGGGTGGCGATCGTCGGGGCCACGGGCTACGTTGGCGCCGAGCTGATCCGGCTGCTGGCGCTCCACCCGCACGCGGCGATCGCCGGGCTCGTCGGCAGGGAGCGCAAGGGCGACCCGCTCGCGCACATCCACCCGCACCTCGCCACGCGGGACCTCCATGTCTTCGACACCGTGCCCGAGGACGCCGAGGCCGTCTTCCTGGCGCTGCCCCACGGCACGGTCGCCCAGCGGGTGGACGAGTTCCTGGGCCGCGGCCAGGCGGTCATCGACCTCGGCCCGGACTTCCGCCTCCGCGACCCGGCGGACTACCCGACCTGGTACCACTTCGACCACCCGCGGCCCGTGCTGCTCGGGACCGCCGTGTACGGCCTGCCGGAGCTCCACCGGGCGGAGCTCGTCGATGCCGGCCGGCGGCCCGGCGCAATCGTGGGCTCACCCGGCTGCTACGCCACCACGACGATCCTGGCCCTCGCCCCGCTCGCCCGCGCCGGGCTGCTGGCCGATGTCGTGGTGGACGCCAAGAGCGGCGTGTCCGGCGCTGGCCGCGACCCCAAGGCGGACCTCCACTTCGGCGAGGTCAACGAGAGCGTCAAGGCGTACGGCGCCTTCACCCACCGCCACATCGGCGAGATCGAGCAGGAGCTCCTGGGCCTGTCCCCCGCCCCGGACGCGAACCCGGGCGCCGCGGGCATCGACTTCCTGCCGCACCTGGTCCCGATGACGCGCGGCATCCTGTCGGCCTGCCATGTGCGCACGACGCGCCCCGTCGCGCAGGCGGAGCTGGACCTGCTGTACGCGGACGCCTACGCCGACGAAGCCTTCGTGAGCGTCGTCGCGGCCCCACCCGCCACCAAGCACGTCTTGGGCTCCAACGAGTTCCGGGTCTGGGTCAAGGTTGACGACCGGACCGGGCGCGTCCTCGCCATCGGCGTGCTCGACAACCTGGTCAAGGGCGCCGCCGGCCAGGCGATCCAGGCCTTCAACATCCTCCACGGCCTGCCCGAGTCGGCCGGCCTGATGCAGCTCCCGCTCGCGCCGTAGGCGTTCGCCCACTCCACCCGACGAGGACCGTCATGCCGCCTGTCCCCGACCCGATCCTCGCGCCGCTCCCCCACACGCTGCCCGCTGCGGAGCGCGCGGCTCGCATGCCCGCCGGGTTCGCCGCAGCCGGCACGACGGCGGGAATCAAGGCCTCCGGCCGCCCCGACTTTGCGCTGGTCGTCGCCGCCGGCGGCCCGGTGCCGGCAGCCGCGGTGTTCACGCCCAACCGGTTCGCGGCTGCGCCCGTTCGGCTGTCGCGCGCCAACCTGCAGGCGACGGGCGGCTCGCCGGAGACCTGCGGCTACGCGACCGCGGTCGTCGCCACCTCCGGGTCGGCCAACGCGGCTACCGGCGAGGCGGGCGACGCCGACCAGGCCGCCATCGGACAGGCCGTGGCGGATGCCCTCGGCACGGACCCGGCCCACGTGCTGCACCTCTCGACCGGCATCATCGGCATCCGGCTTCCGGTGGACAAGGTGGTCGCGACGATCCGGCGCGTGGTGCCGGACGAGCTCGAGGCCAGCGACGGCGCGTTCGGCCGGGCCGCCGTCTCCCTCCGGACCACCGACACCACCACCAAGACCGCCAGCGTCGCGGTCCGCCTGCCGGGCGCGGCCGGCGGCACGGTCGCCGTAACCGTCAGCGGCATCGCCAAGGGCGTCGGGATGATCCACCCGCGGATGGCGACGATGCTCTCGGTGGTGCTGACCGATGCCACCGCATCGCCGGCCATGCTGCGGACGCTGCTGCGGGGAGCCGCCGCCACAACCTGGGACCAGCTCTCGGTGGACGGCGACACGAGCACCAACGACACCGTCTTCGCGCTCGCGTCGGGGGCCGCCGGGGCCAGGTCCGCCGACGACGACGCCGAGACGCGCACGATCCTCGGCGCCGCCATCACGGCCGTCGCCCGCGACCTCGCCCGCCAGCAGGCGCGCGACGGCGAGGGCGCGACGGCGCTCGTCACCTGCCAGGTCACCGGAGCAGCCGACGACGCGGACGCTCGGGCCGTCGCCCGCGCGGTCATCAGCTCCTCGCTCGTCAAGGCGGCCGTCCACGGCAAGGACGCCAACTGGGGCCGCATCGCGGGGGCAGCCGGCAACGCGCTCGTGGCCGAGGCCGCCGTGCTCGAGGCGGCCGGGCTCGGGCCGGTGGAGGCCTCCTCGCGCGCCGGTCGGCCTGCTGCGGTGGACCCGGCCCGGATGCGCATCGCGATCGCCGGGTACCTCGCCTACGACGGGCCGGCCGGTGGGCCCGTGGGCATCGACAAGGCGGCCGCTCGCGTGGCGATGGACGCCGAGGAGGTCCTGATCCGGGTGGACCTCGGGCTGGGCAACGGCGTCGGCGAGGCGTTCGGCTGCCCGCTGACCGAGGCCTACGTCAAGGAGAACTCGGAGTACACCACGTGAGCGCCGCCACCAGAGCGCGCCGGAGGACCGCATGAGCGAGGTCGTGGTCGTCAAGCTCGGCGGGACGACGCTGGCCGAGCAGCGCCAGGTCCTCGCCGAGGTGGCGCAGGTCGCACGGCGCCGGCCCGTGGTGCTCGTGCACGGCGGCGGCAAGCGCATGACCGAGTGGCTGGAGCGCCTGGGCGTCGAGACCCGGTTCGAGGGCGGTCTCCGCGTCACCGACCCCGCGGTGCTCGAGGTGGCGGCCGCGGTCCTGCGCGGCGTCGTCAACTCCGAGCTCGTGGCCGCCCTCCGCGACGAGGGCTGCGACGCGGTGGGCCTGTCCGGCGTGGACGGCGGGCTGCTGATCGGCGAGCGGCTCCCGGACGTGGGCCTGGTGGCCACCGTCGTCGGCGTGCGCCGGGACCTCATCGACTCGCTGCTGGTCGCGGGCCAGGTGCCCGTGGTCGCGCCGCTGGCCCGCGACGAGGAGGGCGTCGTGTGCAATGTGAACGCCGACGATGCCGCCGCCGGGCTCGCCGCGGGCCTCGGTGCGCGGCAGCTGGTCCTGATGACCGACGTGGACGGCATCCTCGACGCCGCGGGCGGCAAGCTCGACTCGGTCACGCCCGCGGAGGCCGAGGCGCTCATCGCGGACGGGACGATCCGCGGCGGCATGATCCCCAAGGTCAGGGCGGCGCTGTCTGCCCTCGCCTGGGACGGCACGGAGGCGATCATCGCAGACGGGTCCGCGGACCGCGCGCTCGCCCGCGCGCTCGAGGACCCGCACTTCGGGACCCGCGTCTCGGCCCGAGCCGGGGCTGGCGCCGCGTGACCGCCGTGCCCACCCGGCGCGACCGCCACGCCGCCATCCGCCGCCTCGTCGCCGACCGTCCCATCGCGAGCCAGGTGGAGCTGGTGGCCGGGCTGTCCGCCCTTGGCTTCGAGGTCACCCAGGCCACGGTCTCCCGGGACATCGCGGAGCTCGGCCTGGCCAAGGTGATGCGGGGCGAGCACTCGGTCTACGTCCTGCCCGAGACGCTCGCCGGCGTCGCCCGCCCTCGCGGTGACGAGCGGCTGCGGCGGATCCTCGCCGACATCCCGGTCACCGTCGCTCGCAGCGGGCTGATCCTGGTCGTCACCGGGCAGGCGGGCACCGCCAACGTGATCGCCCAGGCGATCGACGAGTCCACGCTGACCGAGCAGGTGGGTACCCTCGCCGGCGACAACACGCTCATCGTCCTGTTCCCCGACGAGCCGGTGCTGCTGCGCTGGCTCGAGCGGTTCACCGCGCTCCAAGCCCAGGCCGAGGCGGCCGCAGTCACGGAGGCCATCGCTCGATGAACAAGGTCGTGCTCGCCTACTCCGGCGGCCTGGACACCTCCGTCGCGGTCGCGTGGCTCAGGGAGCAGTACGGGGTCGAGGTCATCACCCTCACCGTGGACCTTGGCGGGGGGTCGCTCAAGGAGGGCATCGAGCGGGGCGCCATGAGCGCCGGCGCATCGCGCGCCTACGTCGTGGACGCCCGCGAGACGTTCGTGAGCCAGTACGTCTGGCGCGCGCTCCAGGCCGGGGCCGTGTACCAGGGCGCCTACCCGCTCGCCACGGCGCTCGCCCGGCCGCTGCTCGCGCAGCTGCTCGTCGAGGTGGCCCAGAAGGAGGGCGCGGAGGCCGTCGCGCACGGCTGCACGGGCAAGGGCAATGACCAGGTCCGCTTCGACGTCGCGGTCCACGCCCTCGACCCCGGGCTCGAGGTCATCGCCCCGATGCGCGTGGGCATGGGCCTCACGCGCGAGCAGACGGTGGCGTTCGCGGCCCAGCGCGGGATCGAGGTGCCGGACGCCCGCCAGACCCCGTGGTCCATCGACGTGAACCTGTGGGGCCGATCGTGCGAGGCGGGCCCGCTCGAGGACCCCTGGGCCACCCCGCCCGAGGACGCCTACGCGTGGACCGTGCGGGCGGCAGACGCGCCCGACCCGGTCGAGGTCGCCATTGCCTTCGAGGGCGGGATCCCGGTGGCGGTGGACGGCGAGGACCTCTCCGGCGCTGCGCTCGTGGAGCGGCTGCACGCGCTGGGGGCCGCCCACGGCGTGGGGCGAATCGACCATGTCGAGGACCGGCTGATCGGCATCAAGAGCCGCGAGATCTACGAGGCGCCGGCGGCGATGATCCTCCACGCGGCCCACCACGCGCTCGAGGGCCTGGTGCTGTCGCGGGAGCAGCTGCGCTTCAACCGGTTCGTCGCCGACGAGCTGAGCCAGATCGTCTATGACGGCCTGTGGTTCAGCGCCCTGTCGCGCGACCTGCGCGCCTACGCGATGAGCAGCCAGCGCGTGGTGTCGGGCGAGGTGCGCATGCGACTCGACCACGGCCGGGCCTACGTGGTGGGCCGCCGCTCGCCGCTCTCGCTGTACGACAAGAACCTCGCCACGTACGAGGACGGCGACGCGTTCGACCACGCGTCCGCGGTCGGCTTCATCGAGATCTACGGGCTCCCGCTCCGCGTCGAGGCGGCGCGCCACGGCGCGGTGGGCAAGCACCACGGCGCGGCGTGGACATGGACGAACCCGCTGCTCGCGAGCCTGCCCACAGCCGTCACGGAGCCCGCCGCCGAGCGGTGACGATGCCGTAGGCTGGTGGGGTGACGAGCAAGCCCACCCGGGCCAGGCCCCCGAAGCCCAACGCGCGTGGCGCCCAGATCGCCCAGCCGACCGCCACCGTCTCCCCGCCCGCGGCAAGCGCGTCGCCGGCGGCGTCCGGGCGCGTGCACCAGCTCGCCTTCCTCCACGAGTTCGCGCAGCTGCTCACCGAGGCGCGCGACTGGGACGAGCTGATGCGGACGATCGTGGATCGAACCACCGTGGCCATGGGTGTCGAGGTGTGCTCGGTGTACCTGCTCGACCGCGACGGGGAGCGGCTGACGCTCGCGGCCACGAACGGGCTCGACGCCGAGCAGGTCGGGCAGGTCAGCCTCGCGGTGGGCCAGGGGATCACGGGCCGGGCAGCCCGGAGCCGTCGGCCGCTGGCCTCGCGGGACGTCACCGACGACAGCCAGTTCTCGTGGGTGCGCGGCTTCGACGTCCGCGGCCTGCACGCCATGCTGTCCGTGCCGCTGCTGTGGAACGAGCGGCTCGTGGGCGTGGTCAACGTCCAGACGTCCGCCGTCCGCGACTTCACCCCCGACGAGGTGGAGTTCCTGGGCACCATCGCGGCGCTGCTCGGCGGCCTGGTTGAGAAAGGTCGGATGCAGGCCGAGGCGGAGGCGCAGCTCGACCGCCTGTCCCAGCTGGACGCCGCCCGGGCCGAGCTGCTGTCGGTGGTCACCCATGAGCTCCGGACGCCACTGGCCGTGGTGCGCGCCTACGTGGACCTGCTGGCCGACGCCGCGGCCGACGCGGGCGACGACGACCGGCGGACGCAGGCGGAGGCGTGGCGCGCCGGCGCCGTGGACCAGGTCAGCCGCCTCGACCGTCTGGTGGACGGCATCCTCGCGTCCGTCCGCGGCGAGGGGCTGACGGGGCTCCGTCGCGAGCCGTTCGACGTGGTGGCCGCGATCGCCGGGACCGTCGGCACGCTGGCGCTGCTGCTGCGGACCCGCGCCGTGCGCTGGTACCCGCCCGATGCGCAGCTCATCGCGCGCGGCGACGTGGCTCGGTTCGGGCAGGTGCTGGAGCAGCTCCTGGACAACGAGGCGAAGTACGCCCCGCCCGCAGAGGCGGTGTCGATCGGCGTGTGGAGCGTCGGCGACGAGGTGCACGTCTACATCACCGACGACGGGCCCGGCGTGCCGATCGAGGACTGGGAGGCGGTGTTCCAGCCGTACGTGCGCCTGGACCGGGCGCGGTCCCGGGGGTCGGGCATCGGGCTGTTCGCCGCCCGACGGCTGATGGAGGCCATGGGCGGACGCGTCTGGATCGAGAAGAACGGCTACGGCGGCTCGCGCTTCATGGTGGCGCTGCCGGCAGCCTGAGACCGGCGGCGGGCGCTTCCCGGCGAGCCCCCGCGCTGGGGGCCGTGGCCGGCCGTCTGGCCCGTCTGGCCCGCGCGCGCCGCCCGGGGCCGGGGCTACTCGAGCCCGAGCCGCGCCTTCGCAGCCGTCAGCGCCGCCGCCACCCGGTGCGGGGCCGTCCCGCCGATGACGTCCGCCGAGGCCAGCGACCCCTCCACGCTGGCGGCGGACCGGAGCGCGGGGACGATCCCGCGCTCGTGCGCCAGCCGCCGGGCCACGGGGTCGTCCGAGCCGTCGAGCGCCGCCCGGAACGCCTCGTCGGGAAGGGCGGCGAGCGAGCCGATCCCCTCGGCCTCGGCCCCACCCACCAGACCGCCCACGATGTGGTGGGCCACCCGGAACGGGACGCCGCGACGGACGAGGGCGTCGGCAAGCGCGGTGGCGGTGGTGTAGCCCTCCTCGGCGGCCGTGCGCATCCGCTCGCGGTTCACCGTCAGCGACGCGACGAGACCCGACATGACCG
>JAKAMV010000519.1 GCA_021812735.1 Chloroflexota bacterium
CCGCGGATCGTCGGTCGCCCGTGATGCATCTCCGGATCGAACTTCACGTACGCATGCCAGTCGATCGCCACAGCTCGACCTTACGCTGGGAACCGGACCCGGTCAAGGATGGGACGATGGACGAGTAGCGATGGGATGGGGGCGATAGGGCTTCCGGCGATCGGCTGCTCGACGGCCGCCGCACTTGCCCCAACGCTCGCCCCGGTACCGCGGGGCTGCGTCACATGGCCCAACGCTCTCCCGTGTGCCAGGCCGCTATGCAAGGCTCAACCCGGCCGTCGAGGACGGCCCGTGCTTTGGTCTGGATACGCGCGGAGTGCGCGATGCCGTCTTCGGCACGCCGATCACCGAGACCGCGTGCTTGCGGGCACCGCGGAACGCGTCCACCGCGGCCTGGATCAGCACGATGGCGAGCTGCGCCGTCGCCTCGAGAAGCCCCTCGACCTCGTCAAGCGCAGCGATGGCCTGCTCGCGAGAGACCGACGGGTAGTGCTTCGTGAAATCGTCCGCTCCATCGAGCCTGACCTCCACCGTAAGCCTACGCTCGGTCAGGTTGGGAGCCCACCGATGTCAGGGCTTCCAGCGTCTTCCGGAGGTCGCTCATCAGGAGAAACAGGTGCAAGGGATCCGTGGGCGACGGCTCGAATTCCGGGAGGAGGCGCAGGTAGAACGCCCTGGCGCTGTCGTTCTCGCAGTGGATCAGGAGCGCGCGGGCCCCGATGATCTCCGACGCCTCGGCCGCCCGGAGGAGGGCATCCTTCACCAGGGCGCGACCAAGGCCGTGCCCCTGTTCGTCCTGATCGACGCCGAGTCGGGTCAGGATGATGACCGGCACGGGGTACCGGGGCAGTCCCTTGAGGATGCGCTCCGGCACGTTGGTGGTCTCCACGGAGCCGGCGGAGAGCGCGTAGTAGCCGACGACCCGGGCCTCGCCCGCACGCGTCACGACCTGGACCCTGGTGCTGTCCGAGCGGTCGGCCTGGAGTGCGTGTTTGCGAAGCCAGGTGGTCTGGGCCTCGGACCCGCAATCGAAGTCTGCGGTGGCGTGGCGCTTCGAGATCGGCTCGACCTGGCTGTATCTCACCCTCGTTCGAGGACGGACGGGTCAGCCAGGAATGCCGCCAGCCTGGGAAGCACACGCGGCTTGCGCTCGATCGCGGCCGTGAAGGCGGCCCACTGCTCCGGGGGCAACACGAAGCGCGTGCGATCGGCCATCACGTCCCTGGCGGCAACCGCAGCCGACTGAACCACGAACTCGGTCACCGTTCGCGCGGTCACAGCGGCGGCATCCTCGAACAGACGCTTCTGCTCCGGGCTGACTCGGAGGTCGAGCCGGGCCGTCTTGGGCGCCCGGCCGGGATCGGGCTTGCGGAGCGTCTCGGTGGTCAACGGGTGGGTCTCATGTACGGACATTGTGTGGACACACTAGGCTCGGGATGGCCGCCTGTCAAGGTCGTGTGCTGGCCGCTCTGCGGCTCCGGATGACCCCCTCACCGGGGCCGGGCTCCGCTCGAGCCGGGCAGCAGGTCGAGCGCACACCCCTCCGCGCGCGCCATCGTCGCGAGGGGCGCATCGGATGTCGCCAGCCGGGCGCCGCGCGCAAGCGCCGTGGCCAGCGCCATGCAGTCGGCCATGGACACGGGACGTTGCGCGCGGTCGTAGTGCTGCGCGCGTAGGCGCCCGCCGTGGCGCGCGATGGCATCGTCGACCGGGACCACGACCAGCCCGGCTGCCACGAGCCAGTCCAGTCGTTCCTCCACCTCGCCAAGGGTGCGGCCCTTGATGCGCACCAGCACGTCCAGGGTTTCGGCCACGTTGACGGCGCTGATGACGGCATGGTCGCCGGGGTCACGCAGCAGGGCCGCGACCTCGACCGCCGCCGGTTCTCCGGTGAGGAACGCGACCAGGGCCTGGGCGTCCAGGACGGTCATCGCGCGCCCCAGCGCCGATCCTCGTCCGCTGTTTCCTCGCCGCGGAGCATCGCCCGAGCCTCATCACTGGTGGGTCCAGGGCCCGCGAGCGACCCCATCGCCGCACCGACCGGGTCCTCGGGGATGGGCCGCACCAGCAGGGAGTCGCCGCGATCCTCGACCAGGACGCGGGTGGTGCGCCATCGCCGCCGGATGTCGGCCGGCACGGAGATCTGACCGCCCTTCGAAATCGTCGTCTGTCTCATGGGAATGAGCCTAATGCATGAGAAGGCGCCATGCAACGGGCGAGATATCGCGAGGCATGCGTGTGCCTGTCGCACATGACGACTGCTGGGGCATCGCGGGGGGGGGCGCCCTGGGGTCCAGTCGTCCGCTACCGGGCGGAGTCGTGCGCTACGGGGTCGAATCGTGCGCTACGGGGTCGAATCGTCCGCGAGGCGCGTCGACCGGGTGGGCTGGCGGGCTGCGGCCCGAACGGGGACAGCCCGGTCCGGGCGGATCGCACCCGGCGCCGCCGTCGGAATCTCGTCGACCACCGGGATCTGGCCGACCACCGGGATCGCCTGGCCGATCGAGCGGTCGGCTGCCCGCCCCCCGTCGGACCGGCCGGTGCCGCCAGCATCGGTGGTATCAGTCGGGCCGGTCGGCTCTCCGCCCGGTCGCCGCATGAGCGGCTGCAGCACGTCGCGGAGCTGGCGCGTGCCGCGGAGCAGGTGGCTCTTGTAGGTGTTGAGCGGCACGTCCATCGCCTGCGCGGCGTCGGCGTAGTCGAGCCCCGACACGAAGCGGAGGACCACCGCCGCGCGCTGCTTGTACGGCAGCGTGGCGATGGCACCGGTGAGGGCCTGGCGGAGTTCCGACGCCTCGGCGGCGGCGTGGGGGTCGCGACCGTCGCCGTCCGACCCGCCGAACAGCGCGGTCAGTGCAGCAGGCGAGTCCATCTCGGCCAGCTGGTCCAGCGAGGCGACGCGCGTGGCCGACCGACGCTCGCCGGCACGACCGGCGAGGCGCACGCAGATGGTCGTGATCCAGGGGGCGAGCGCGGGCCGTGGTGTGAACCGCTCCATGCCGCGGAAGGCGGCGATGAAGGTCTCCTGGACCACGTCCTCGGCGGTCTCGCGGCTGTTCGTCAGGCGGAACGCGAGGTTGAGCAGTCGCTGCCGGTGCTG
Source organism: Chloroflexota bacterium (assembly GCA_021812735.1). The sequence goes on from JAKAMV010000519.1 coordinate 3,101, forward strand.
GCGAACCAGCTCGGCATACGCTGCCTCCGATCCCTCCTTGCAGCGCCGGACGAGCTCCTGCTCGCTCCAGACACTCTCTACCACGCGTCCTCCACGCGGCCCGAAACCCGGCCCAGTGGACCCTGAGGACCGACTGACGGGCAAGAGCAGGCTGGCCGACGCGTGTGTCGGCGCGTCATGACGCGCAGAGTCTGCCACATCGATACCCAGGTACGCCACCCTTCCCGATCGACGCGGGGGCACGGGACGATGGTCCCACCTGGCGTCGGGCCGTCCTGGCTACTTTCCACGCCCGACATGAAAGCGCCCTGAAAGGCCGCCCATGGGCGCCTGCAGTGGGCGGCGGGGGACCCAAGGGGGCGGGGCCGAGGTCGTAGGCCACGGGGGGCGAGGCAGGGGGCGGCATTCCCCAGCTGGTGGCCGCATCTGCCCAGCGGGCGGCGGCATCCCCCAGCAGGTGGGGTGCACGAGTTGCCATACAAAGTATGTCCGGACGGACGGGTCCTCCGCTGGACGGCCCGCCTCGCAGGTAGGAGCAACGTCGCAGGCAGAAGCAACGTCGCAGGCAGAAGCAACGTCGCAGGCAGAAGCAACGTCGCAGGCGACGGCATATGCACCAGGCGTCGCCTCGCCGACGCCCCCAACCCGCGAGTTGGCCACGCCCCCCACCTCACCAACGCACGCCTGGAGGACGCGGAACGGGCCGGGCGCCGAGGCGACATCGTGGGCCGGGGGAGACGCGGGGGCCGCGCGCCGCGGCAGGCGGGCACCATGAGCGTGCAGGCCGGCACCACGAGCGAGCAGGCCGGCACCACGAGCGTGCTCGTGCACGCCCCGGGCCGCCGCGACAGCGCCGGAGGCCGGGCTCCCCGCGAACGGGTGTGGATTGGTCGTCTCGCGCTCACCTGGCGAGCATTGGTCAACCACACGGTCCCCCATGGCCAACCACACGATCCCGTTTGGCCAAACGCACGGCTCGGTCTGGCCAAACGCACGGTTCGGCCTGGTCAGGAACGGCGTCCGGTCCGGAGCGCCGTTCCGACAGGTACATGGCGTGAGTTGCGGCAGCTCTACGGGCTCGTCGGTGCCACCGAGGCCGGGATCGTCTCGGCCTGGGCCGGGCCGCTCGCGTTGTCTGGACTCACCAGCATCCACCCGAGGGCCGGCTCGTTGGCGAACGCAGCGGGATCGAGCGACAGCCGGAGAGCGGCGCGTTGACCGGGCGCGAGAACCACCCGGTCACCCTGCGAGATCGCGGGTGAGAACGGGTCGAAGGTGGCGGTGCCGGGCACCGTGTCGGCCGCCGCCGACACCAACGACGCCGCCTGGACCGCGTAGAACAGCGGTGGACCGCCCGGGGCGAGCCCGAGTGCGCTCGCCAGGACCCCGCAGCGCAGCGTCGAGCTGTTGGCAGGAGCTTCGGCGAAGGCGGCCGCCACGAGCGTCTGGTCGGACACCCGGAAGAGGAAGCACCCCGCTCGGCCGTCCGGCTGGCCAGCGGTCGCGAGCCCGTGGTCCACGGCGGCCAGGACGTACTCGGCGTTGCCGGAGCCGTCGGTGTCGAGGGCGATGTCGAACTCGTTCACGGCAGCCGACGTCCACGGCACGTAGGTGTTGATGGCGAAGACCAGCAGGCGGTCGGTGGCAGACAGCGGCGTGCCGTCGAGGCCCGTGGTCAACGACTGGACCCCCACGGCGCGGATGTCGACCGATCCGGCGCCGATGGGACCGCTCCGCAAACCCCAGGCGTACACGTCGGCCACGCCCGCATGGACGCCGGTGTTGGACACCGTGACCGAGCCGACGTCCTGGCTTCCCTGCTGCGACAGCGTCACGGTGGCGGGCGCCACGACGCCCGACAACGCGTGCGGCACGATGAGGAAGGGAATCGAGAGCGGGTAGATCCCGGAAGCCGACGCCGCCGGGTTCGCCACCACTACTCCCTGGACGGCGGTGATCTCCGCGGCCGGATCGGCCGGATGCTCCGCGCCGGGGAGCGCGGCGACGGCCGCGGCGGTCAGGGTAAGCGTGACCGTCACGCTGGAGGATCCACGGGCGGGCACGACGACCCTGGAGGGCCGGACGGCGACGTGGACGCCGAGGGCGGGGCCGGCGAACGTCGCGCGCAGCCGGTATACGACCGCGCGCGGACCCAGGTTCTGCAGGTGGATCGTGCGCGACGCGCTGAACGCACCGGTCATGGCCGGCGCCCCGAACGACAGGCTCGCCGTGTCGGTACCGGTGGTCGCGAGGACGAGGGCATCCACCGCCCGCGCCGGCTGGACCAGGCCTGCCCCGTCGATGCGCGGGTCGTACCCTGCGATCGCCGAACCGGAGGCGGTGTTCATGAGTGCGGCCTTGACCTCCCCGGGTGTCCATCGCCGGTGTGCCTGGAGGACCAGGGCCGCCGCTCCGGTCACCTGTGGCGCGGCCATGGAGGTGCCGGATTCGGTCACGGCTCCGATCCCGGTGCCCACGGCTGCCGACGACACCGCGACGCCGGGTGCGGCGATGTCCGGCTTCAGGGCGTTGTCCCCACTGCGCGGACCGCCGGCGGAGAAGTCCGCCGTGGCGCGGTAGGTCGGGTTCGGCATGGTGACCGGGCCCGCGATGGTCACGGTGGTGCCGTCGGCGGCCTGCAGCGCGGCGCCGCTCGATGGCTGCACCCCAAGGAAGGGGATCGTCACGCCGGGGATCGCGCCCTCCTGCGGCGGGTACGCCCCGGCCGTGGTGTTGACCATGATCACGGCCGCCGCGCCCGCCTCCTGGCCGAGCGTCGCGCGATCGACCCGCGGGCAGGTGCCTCGCAGCGTGACGACGATGTCACCTGGCTGGACCCCGATGTAGTCGGTCGCCGCACACCCCAGGGCGATCCCGCCGGCCGCGTCCTTGAGCACGTCGAGCCGTCCGGTCACCGGGAACGCGCCCGACCCGTTGGCGTCCAGCGCGTCGATGCCGTTGCCGATGCCGATGACGGCGCCCGGAAGGGTCGCATGCGCGTCGACGGCCGCCACTTCGATGGCCCCAGACGCCACACCCGGGGTGCTCGCCGTGTAGGCCACGGACCCGTCGTTGCCGCCCGCGGCCACCACCACGATGCCCGCCGCCACCGCGTTGTCGACCGCGACCGCATCGGGCGACTCGGGGCCGCCGAAGGGCGATCCCTCGGCGCCGAACGGCGCGCCGAGGGAGAGGTTGATCACGTTCATGCCGTTCTTGACCGCCCAGTCGACGGCGTCGATCACGTCGTCGGTGGTGCCCGAGCACCCGAAGATCTTCAGCGCGTACAGCCGGGCCCCGGGGGCCACGCCGGGCGCGACCAGGAACTGCGTGTGGGCGAGCGTCTGCGCGTCGTAGGGGCCGTGGTAGGCCTTGCCGTCGAGGGTCACGCCGTACCCGGCGATGGTGCCCGCCACGTGCGTTCCGTGGCCCGCACAGTCGAGCGGATTGGGATCGGGCTGGGGGATCACCGCTGCGCCCGTGCCACCCGCGTCATAGGCGTCACCCACGAAGTCGTAGCCACCGGCCACCTTCGCGTTGGGGAAGCCGCTCCCGGCGAGCGAGACCCCGTTGTTGGCGTCGTGCGCGGCGGGGCTGCCCGTCCCGCCGAAGTCAGCGTGCGTGTAGTCGATGCCGGTGTCGATCACGGCGATCTTGATCCCCGCGCCGGTCAGGCCGATGCCGGTGGACCAGGCCGCGGGGACTCCGGTGAACTGCTCGCTGTTCGCGTTGACCATCTGGTACTGCGGCACGGCGAGCACCTGCCGGACACCGGGGAGGGCCGCCAGCCGGGTGAGGTCGCGCAGCGCCACGCGCACCTTGATCCCGTCGTACGCGTCCTGGTACTGGCCGAGGATCCGGGCGCCCAGCGAACCCAGGCTCGGGCGGAGCGCATCCTGCCGGGCACGCAGGCTCGCGCGCACGCTGGTGGTCTCAAGCCCGGAGAGGACCATGCCACGCGCCCTTGCCGCGGCGCTCACCAGCGACACCGGGGTGCCAGCCAGCTCCAGCATGACCGTGGCCTGCCTGGTCGGATCGAGCAGAAAGGGGCGGAGCCGCGGGTCGATCCGGCTCACGTCGATCGACTGGAACGTGGGCGCGCCGGGAACCGGTCTTGCCGTCGACGTCATCGTCGGCGAT
>JAKAMV010000520.1 GCA_021812735.1 Chloroflexota bacterium
ACGTCTACGTGCCGGGCTGCCCGCCGCGCCCCGAGGGGCTCATCTACGGCATGATGAAGCTCCAGCAGCTGATCAAGGAGCGCCGCGGCCGCTGGGCCGAGCGCGCCGTCGGCCCCACCGCGCCGGAACCGGGACGGCCTGGACGAGGCGGCGACGGCTGACGACTGCCGCCGCCGCGGGGATGAACGTCGTATACGGGGCCGTCACCGGGCATTGCCGCGTGGACACGCACTTCGCGGTCGACAACTTGTACGACGGTGCTGCTGCTCGCGCTGGCGGGGAACGACCTGCTCCGCGCGCACGAGTCGTTGCCGAGCGCCTGTCCGGGCGGTTCGACGTCCACGTCATCAGTGGTGTCGTCGACGGCGTGGCGCGCGTCACGCGTTCAGCGCAGATAGCCCTGGGCCCAGCGGTTGCCTCCGCCGGGGCTGTGCCGGAATCCGCTGAAGCCCCCGTCTCCCTCTGCCATGTCGGCCGGGTCGCGCTGGACGGGCGACTCTCCCCGACCGAAGTCCCCCGGCCACTGGGCCAGGGTCCAGCGCGGGACGTCCGGCTCGTCCGGGACCGGATCGACCCCGGCCCACTGGTAGCGGCTCCATTCGCGATACGTGTGATGCTCGTTGGCTGTCATTGGAGGATCTCCTTGTCCTTGTACAGCACGAAGCATCACGGGGCAGGCTGAGAGGGGCGTGATGGGGGCCTGACACCGAGCTGTGAAGTCGCCGTCCCGCCCCGGCGTTCACGACGTTGTCGGCGGTGCCGATGGCGGACATGATGGGCTTGACGAAGCGCGAGTTCTTCGCCGCAGGGCCCGAAGCGGCCGAGGTGCCACCCGTCGCCCGCCGCGGGGTCTGCTGCGCGGCACGCCTGGACGGTGCCGCGCAGCATCCCTCAGCGGGTGGCGAAGAGGTGGTCAGGGCGATGCCGGTAGATCGTCTCCACGGCGTGCCCCGCTCGTCTGCGCCAGTGCCGGCTCAGTGGTGCATGTGGCCGCCGTGCTCCTCGGCCGGGTGGCCGTAGCGATGGGGGTCCTTCACGAACGTGTCGTGGCAGCCGTGGCTGCAGAAATAGAACGTGCGACCCTCATGCTCCTCTTTCGCGGCCGCGTCCTCGGGGCGGATCTCCATGCCGCAGATCGGGTCCTTCACCTTGTCGGCCATGTTCGCTGGCTCCTTTCGAGTGGTCGATGACCGTGCCGGCCGCGACTCGCCCACGGCGAGCCCGACCGTCGTTACGTTCCACGTGGCGCTCGGTGAACGCCGAGCGCCGACCGCTCGGACCGGCCGGGGGGCGCACGAACCGCCCTCGCCGCTCCCCGGGCCGCCAGCCCCGTTCCCGCCAAGAAGACAGGCCAGGGAAAGGTGCTGGGCGTCCCGCCCGCGAGAATCCGTCCCGCGTCCCAGGTGAAGCTCAGCACCACGAGCACTCCGCCCGCCAGCCCGGCTCCGACAGCCGCGAGATGGAGGTGCACGGACCGCCCGGCGCGCAGACGGCGGGCCGCCGTCAGGCCGAACCCGATGAGCGCGACGCTCACGACGACGGGCGCCCAGACCGGGCCCACCCAGGGGACGGGGACGAGAAAGAGGAGGTCCCAGGAGCCCGGCGACGACGGCCAGCCCGAGAAAAGCCAGAGCCAGCCGTAGTAGCCGATGTCCCACAGACCGAACGCGACGGCCGACCAGGCGAGGCGCTCCGGGCCCGAGCGGCCGGCCAGCCAGCCGACCGCCGCGAGCATGACCAGCGTGGCGAGCTCGCGGCCGAACTCGATCTGGGCCAGGCCGCCGAGCGATTCCGGGTCGCGCAGCGGGAAGAGCGTGGCCGGGCTGATGGCGAGCGCGCGCTGCAGGTACAGCACAACGGCGGCCTCGAGGTAGGCCATCGCCGTCGCGTAGACGGCAACCGCGAGCGTGCGGGCCAGGAAAGGCGGATCGCTGACGCGCGCGATCGCCCGCCCGTTCGGCACCGGCTCGCCGCTCACGGCGCGTCCCACCATGGCCGCAGCAGTTGCGGCGCCGGACCGCTGGCGGCCGGACGCGCCCGTGCCTCGACATCGCTGTCGACCTCGATTCCCCCGCGCAGGAAAGCCTCGCCCTGGGCGTCGGGCGGCAGAGCTCGCCGCCGCAGCCGCAGGAAGGCGCCGGCGAGCGTCGCACGTCCGCCGCGGAACCGGGGCGTCGCGCCAACCCCGTCGGGCACGCCGTCCCTGTCCGTCGGCGCGATCGCGTCAAGCGTGACGATGCCGGGCGGCCCCTCGGCCGCGACCTCACCCGGCGCCATAGCGTCGGATCCCCTCGAGTCTCGTCCGCTTCAGGAGCAGCGCGTTCACCGCGACGAGGAACCGGTTGCGCATGTCGCGCACCATCGCCGCCATGCTCATCCCGGCGCCATGGCCCATCTCGTGGGCCATGGCGGCCATCTCGCCTGCGGGGTGCCCGGCATCTGGGTGTGCCAGCACGTGGCCGGCGTAGGCTGCTTCGACGGCCGGCGTCTCGTCCCGGCAGAGATGGCACGGCACGATCTCGCCGCCGCAGGTCCAGCCGAAGTCGCGGATCAGGGTCCCCACGGTGACGGCCCCGATCACCTGGTCGTCATCCCGAACCGTGACCTGCTGGGCGACCGGGTTCGCCTCGGCGGCGAGCACGCCCGGATGACGGAGCAGGTGCCGCTCGAGCGCACTGGCGCTGCTCGCTCGCAGCAGGCCGCCAGCCTCGAAGACCGCCTCGGTCGCCATCGTCATCTCTCCCGCACGGCAATCCGTTCGCGCCAGTTCTACTACACCGCAGTCGGTGGTGGTTTCAGTCCTCAACCCGTTGCGTCGGAACGCGAAGGTCGATCGCGAGGACTCAGACTGGCCGAGCGAGGTGAGCCCTGCCTGAGCGGGCGCTGAGGGAAGTTGCGAATCTGGCCGTCGGCCAGGCGCTTCCCAGGCCGACGGATGGCGCCCGTCGATGCCTCAGCGGGGGTTCAGTCGAGCCTCAGGTTCCCCGAGCACGGTCGCGGCATCGGGAACGGGTCCGCTTGCGAGGTGGGCGGGCTGGTCCGCGTCGTTCCTCGACTCGATCCTGATCCCGAACGGCCAACCGTACGGCCCGAGGTCGCTCCTGCATCGCAGTGAGTCGGGTCCGCCTTGCACCCGCGGCGCCGCTACCATGAGGCGGAGTGAGTTGCATTGGTCGACACGGTCCTCCATACTAGCGACACCGTGAGTCAGATCGCCGTCGCCCCGAACATGTGTATGCGCTGGCGGCCCCGCCGTGCGAAGGAAGGGGTCTGAGGCCACGCGCAGCCTGAACGACAGGTGACGCCGGGGCCGCAGATCGGTCCCGGGGCCGCAGTTCCGAGGGCGGAGCTGCGGCTTCTTGATTCCTCCGGCGGACACGACGGGTAGCCGCCAGACCCACCGGCCTCCCCGGCCGACCGGGACCTCGATGAACCGCGATCCATCCACGAGGTACCCAACGTGTCCGACAACCCCTTCCGTCCCGAGACGCTCGCCCTGCATGCCGGCCAGCAGCCTGACCCTGCCACGAACGCCCGCGCGGTCCCCATCTATGCGACGACCAGCTACGTCTTCGACGATGCGGCCCACGCCGCGCGGCTGTTCGCGCTCGAGCAGTTCGGGAACATTTACACCCGGATCATGAACCCCACCACCGGCGTCTTCGAGGAGCGCGTGGCGGCGCTCGAAGGGGGTGCAGGCGCGGTCGGCCTGGCGTCCGGTCAGGCGGCGGAAACCCTCGCGATCCTCAACCTCGCCCGGGCCGGCGACAACATCGTCAGCAGCGCGAGCCTCTACGGCGGGACGTACAACCTCTTCGCCTACACGCTGCCGCGGCTCGGCATCACCACGCGCTTCGTGGACGGCGCGGATCCCGCCAACTTCGCGAGGGCCATCGACGACCGGACGCGGGCGCTCTACGTGGAGACCATTGGCAACCCGCGGCTCGACGTTCCCGACCTTGCGGCCATCGCGGACGTCGCGCACGCGCAGCGCCTCCCGCTGATCGTCGACAACACGTTCGCGCCGCTCCTTGCGCGCCCCATCGAGCACGGGGCGGACATCGTCGTCCACTCGGCCACGAAGTGGATCGGTGGCCACGGCACCGCGATCGGCGGGATCGTCGTCGACGCCGGACGCTTCGACTGGGCCGCCTCGGCCCGTTTCCCGGAGCTCGTGGAGCCCGACCCGAGCTACCACGGGCTGAGTTATGCCCGGACATTCGGACCGCAGGCCTACATCGTGAAGCTCCGGGTGCAGCTCCTCCGCGACCTGGGGCCGGCCCTCAGCCCGTTCAACGCATTTCTCTTCCTGCAGGGCCTCGAGACGCTGCCACTGCGCATCGCGCGGCACTCCGAGAACGCCCTGACGCTCGCGCGTTGGCTCGAGTCCGATCCGCGGGTCGCCTGGGTCACCTACCCGGGCCTTCCGTCCCACCGATCGCACCGCCAAGCCGCCCGGTACCTGCGCGGGGGCTTCGGAGGGATCGTCACGTTCGGGGTCCGCGGCGGCGTGGAGGCCGGGCGGCGACTCATCGACTCCGTCAAGCTGTTCAGCCTGCTCGCGAACGTGGGCGATGCGAAGTCGCTGATCATCCATCCTGCCTCGACGACCCACCAGCAACTGTCCGAGGAGGACCAACTGGCGTCGGGTGTCACGCCCGACTTGATCCGCCTCTCCGTGGGGCTCGAGCACGTCGACGACCTGATCGCGGACCTCGACCAGGCGCTCGCGGCAGCAACCGACGCCGAGCGCGCGGGAGTGGCGTCATGACGGCGGCGACGCGTCTGAATCGCCGCCCCGTGGCCGGACGGTGCGCGGCGCCCCAGTCTGGCGCCGTGACCCGACGCGGTCCAGATGGCACCCGGGCGACCGGCGAGGGCGGGGTCCGCCTGGCCCCGCTCGGGCCGTTCTGGCTCGAGAGCGGGGTCGCGCTCGCTAGCCTCACCGTCGCCTATCGCCACGACGGGCCGCTCCCACCCGCCCCTCAGGTGCTCGTCGTCCACGCGCTCACGGGCTCCGCCGACGCGGCCGGCGACTGGTGGGCGCCGCTCATCGGGCCCGGTCGGCCGCTGGACACGCGGCGCATCGGTGTGCTGTGCGCGAACCTCCTGGGCGGTCGCTACGGGACCACCGGCCCCACGTCTCGCGACCCGGCCACGGGACGGCCCTACGGCAGGCACTTCCCCGGGATCACCGTGCGCGACCAGGCTCGCGCGCAGCTGGCGCTTCTCGACGCGCTCGGGATCCCCCGGCTGTCGCTCGTCGTGGGCGGGTCGCTCGGCGGGATGGTGGCACTCGAGGTCGCCTTGGAGCGGCCGGGCCTCACTGACGTCGTCATGCCCATTGCGGCGCCGGCCGCGACCGGCGCGCTGGCAATCGCCTGGAACCACCTCCAGCTCGAGCTGGTCGAGCGGCTCGGTGAAGACGGGCTCGATCTGGCGCGCCGCCTCGCGATGACCACGTATCGCAGCGAGGTCGACTTCGGCAGCCGGTTCGGCAGGCGGATCGGGGCGGACGGCCGCTTCGAGGTGACGAGCTACCTGGAGCACCAGGGACGCAAGTTGCTCGACCGGTTCGACGCGGACACGTACGCCGTGCTCGTGCGGGCCATCGACGGCCACGACATCGGGCGCGACCGCGACGGGCCGGAGGCGGCTCTCCGCAGGCTGGCCGGCGGCGGGACGCGCTTGGTCGGCGTGGGCATCGAGGGCGACATCCTCTATGGTCCCGATCAGGTCCTTGACCTGGTGCGCCTCGCGCGGTTGGCGGGCGTGGATGCGGCGTACCGGGAGATCCGATCGACGAAGGGGCACGATGCGTTCCTGGTCGAGTGGGACCAGCTCCGCGACTTGCTCGTCGACGCGCTCGGCCGCGCGCCGCGTGGCGATGGCCTTGCCGGCGTCGGCGCCTCCCCGTGCTGCGGGCCGGACGGCTACGGGGCGACACGAGGTCCTGAAGCCCGCGCCGGCGCCACCGCGCCGGATCCGAAGCCCTCCTTGATCGAATCTTGACCCTCGGCCGCATCACGCCTTGAGGTCGTGGCCGCAAGCTCTCCGGTGTCGGCGGTGGGCCGACACGGAATTGCGGACACGGTCTGTATAGGAGGTGCTCCCATGATGGGAGGGATCGGCTGGGGCATGGGCCTCGCCGGCTGGTTGTGGATGTTCGGTGGACTGATCCTGTTCGCCGGCCTCGTCGCGCTCTTCGTGCGCGCCCTGGGCGGCTCGACTGCGCGGGACGACGGCGGCACGCGGCCGCCGGCCACCGCGCTCGACACGCTACGAGAGCGCTTCGCGCGCGGCGAGATCACCGCGGCCGAGTTCGAAGAGGCCAGGAAGACGCTGGGGTACGCGTGATGCGCCGCGTGACGCTCGGCCGGCTTGCCGCCGGCCTCCTGGCGGTCGGTCTCGTCCTGGTCCTCGCCGGCGCCGTCGCGGCCGGGACGGGGCCCGCCGGATCGGCTGCGTGGACGGGATCCGGCGGGGGCTGGGGCTCGCTCGGCTTCATGGGGCCGGGGCTGATGGGCGGCGGCATGATGGGCGGCGCCAACGGCATGGGCCAGGCCATGGGCGGCGCGCTCGCAGGTCGGGTCGGGCAGCCGATCTCACAGGCCCAGGCGACCGCCCTGGGGGCCACCGCGCCGGCAGGCGCGACCGTCGACCAGACGGCGAAACGGATCACGTTCCAGACGAGCGACGTCCGGCTTGCGGTGGTGGCCAGCCCGCCCGGCGGGCCGGACCTGACGTTCCGCATCGCGGGGCTCGTGAACCCGACCATCGTGGTGCCGCGCGGCGCGACGGTCACGGTGCAGCTCGTCAACGCCGACCCCGACATGAGCCACAACTGGGTGGTGACGAGCGCCCAGCCGCCGTTTTCCTTCATGAGCATGATGACCGGGCCTGCGTTCAGCGGAGCCTTCTCCGCGCCGCTCGGCGACCCGACGTCGGCCGGCCTGCCGAGCGAGACCATCAGCTTCACGGCCTCGACCGCGGGGACCTACACCTACCTGTGCCAGGTCCCGGGCCATGCCGCCCAAGGGATGTACGGCACGTTCGAGGTCGCCGGAGCCTGAGGTCAGGGGCCGGTTGCCCCGCCTTCCCGTCGGTAGTCCATCACGGCCACCGGGGCCCTCCTCCTGCCACTTCTCGGCAGGCTCTCAGGTGCGGCTCAGGTGGCCGTCTGATCATGCGGCCATGGAGCACCAGGCCGTCCCGTTTCAGCCGGGACGCCCGGAG
>JAKAMV010000521.1 GCA_021812735.1 Chloroflexota bacterium
GATCCCGAGCGCGACGCCGCCCGCGACCGCGCGCCCGCGGCTCGACGGCCCCGCGCCCACGGCGAGCACGAGCGCGCCGAACGCCAGGCCGTACCAGGCGTCGAGGTTGCCGAACAGCACGGCGACCGCGAACGGCAGGACCAGGGCGGCCATCGCCACCGCCTTGACAGCGTCGGTGCGCGCGGTGGCCGACCGGCCCGCGGCGAGCGCCAGCCGCCACGCCACCACGCCCAGGCCAAGGGTGGCGCCCAGGCCCCACAGGACCAGCACGGCGCCGTCGCCCAGCCACGCCACCAGCGCCATGGCCTGCGCCACCGGCGGCGGGTACGAGTAGAACAGCGCGGTGGCGTCTGGCGAGGCGCCCGACAGCATCGCCGGGTCGTACGGGCTCTGGCCCGCGGTCACGCGCCGGGCCGCCTCGAGCAGCAGCGACAGGTCGAAGCCCGCCTTGGGCGGCGTGGACTGCCACAGCACCCAGCCGATGTAGGCGACGCCCGCCCAGCCGATGGCCCCCACCAGGAGCCACGCCGCCAGCCCGTCGACCGCGCGCCTCACGGCGCCGCCTCGGCCCGCTCGGTGTCGCGCGGCCCGCCGAGCGCGGCGAGCAGCGAGGAGAGCAGGTAGACGAGCAGCCTCGGGTAGGTCACCACGGCCAGCACGAGGGCGGCGGCCCATCCGAACCTTGTCCGCACGAGCGGCCACGCCACTACCGCCAACGTCACCGCCATGGCAGCCCACAGCAGCGGGCTCACCACGTACGGCGAGACGTTCAGCACGGCGAAGGCCGGGTGCAGCCAGCTGAGCTGGAGAAAGGCGGATGACCCGCGCGGCTCCACCACCACCTGCACGCCGACGATGACCCCGGTCCAGAGGGCGAGCCGGACCAGCAACCGGAGGTCGCGGCGCGCCGCCCAGTGGACGGCGGCGAGGAGGGGGACGAGCTTTATGTTGCCGGCCAAGGCGATGCCCGCCGGCGAGCCGAACGCCATCAGCATGGTCACGATCGGCTCGGCTTGGCCCACGGACAGCGCCCAGCCGATCGGCAACGCGAGCCAGCACGCCACCAGGATGGACTCTTGCCGGATGCCGATCCGCCAGAGGGTCAGCCCCAGCGCTCCGAGCATGGCGGCCATCCAGATCACCGCGGCCGCAGGGAAGGGCAGGAGCGCCAGCGGCCGCCAGAGGATGGCGAGCAGCGGCGGGTTGAGGTACAACCCCACGCTGTCGCTCGCCGAGGTGTCGTAGAGAGGCAGGCCGACGTTGAGGCGAGCACCGGCGTCATAGTAGACGCGCGCATCGGCCAGCGGATCGGTGGACAGGTGCAATGCCACCGTCTCGACGCCGAGCAGGAGCCCCACTGCCGCTCCCGCCCACAGCACCGCCGTCACCGCACGCCGACCCCGCGGCGAGAGCCGGATCGCGAGGGCGGGCACGGGCGGCATGGCGCGCACTCTACGCTGCGGCAAGGTGCGTCGAGGTGGGCGATTCGTACCCCTTCGGAGTGTTGGCCAGCCAACCGCTGTCGGGGGTTGCCCCGCCATGGATGCAGCGGAACGCCCCTACGCAGGGGCGATGTGCGCATCGTCCACTCCCCGAGCCTCGAAGTACGCGCCGATCGCGACGAGGAGGGTGTCGGCGAGCCGGACGGCCTGTCGGGCGTCGTCGCCGGTGACCGCGTCGCCCTCGTCTGGGCAGCGAGCCGACGTCTCGAGGTCGGCCAGCCAGGCCAGGTCGGCGGCGCTGCGGTTGACAGTGCCTCCCGCTCCGGTATGCTGAGGATACCGAAGAGAGGCACATAAACCGATGGACCGACTCTACTACACGCCCCGAGAGGTCGCCGAGATCCTCAGGATCAGCGACGACAAAGTGCTCGAGATGGTGAACTCGGGCGCCATGCCCGGGCTGCGCATTTCACCTCGCATCACCCGGATCCCGATTGCGGCTTTCGACCAGTGGCGTGCAGGCTTCGTTCCCCGGCGTCGCGAGATCGTGGTCAAGCCTGCGGAGAGACAGGTTGTGGTCGGTGAGGGCGAACGCCTTCCCGTCGCCGCGCGGCGCGTGGCCGCAGGGTGACGCCCGTCTCGGAAGCGGACCTCGCGTCGTACCTCGTCGAAATCGTCAACTGGGGCGAGCGCTTGGCGATCACGTTCGTTGGCGTGGAGGACGAGCTCGTCCTCGGACGTGAGCCCGATGGCGCGCTCGTCATCGACCTGGGGGGTCGACTGCCGACGGGCCCGGGGACGAACGCCCCGGAGCTCGACGTCTTCGAGAGGTGGAGGCTGGCGCCAGGACGCGGCTACACGCGCTCCGAGTACCGGTTCGAGCTGCGCCACCACGAGCTCGACTACCGTCGTGCGTTGCACCGTCACGACGAGGAGCACTTCGCCCGGCAATACCAGGTGGCGACCCACGAGCACTGCGAGGCAGTGATGGGTGTCGAGGCGTGCGGCCACTACTTCGGCTTCCCAGTGCAGAGCGCCATCGACGGCATGTCGAGGCTCTACGAGGTGTGGCTCCAGGATCGGAAACCGGACTGCTCCGCGCTGCGCTGCCTCGGATAGTGCCGCTCAGCGGAGGCTGCCCTGCGGGGCTGCCCAGCGGACGGGCTGCCCTGTGATCGACGCGATGAGCTCGTAGTCCCCATCGTAGTGGACGACCGTCAGGCCGTTGCGGGCAGCGACTGACGCGGTGAGGAGGTCCTGGTGGCCCACCCGGCGGTGCTGCGGGCCGCCGCCGCGACGCAGCAGCTCTCGCCACACGCGCCGCCCCTCGTCCCAGTCCTGCGGCTCGACGCGGTAAAGGCTGCAGCCGGACAGGTCGTCCTCGATCTGGGCGTAGTCCGTGGCGTCTCGCGCGCTGTAGAGCAGCTCCATCACGATCATGTCCGTGACGCCAACGAGGCCGGCAAGGAACCGGAGCTGGAAGTCCGGGAGCTCGGCCTGGTGCGCCCAGACGGACGTGTCAGCAATCTCAACGGTCAGCATCAGCGGGACCGGTCAGGCGAGTCCGCGGCGATGCCGCGCTGCCGTGGAGGGGCAGCGGCCGTCTTTGCGCCAGTCGGCTGCCCCACATCGGCAAGGGCCGCTGCCGTCTCGTCGGGCTGGGGGAGGAACTGCCGCGGGGTCCGCATCTCGGGCAGCAGGCCCTTGAGGTTGCTCCAGTCGCGGGCCATCAGACGGGCGCGCGCCTGGCGGGCGACCGCTTCGCGGAGGGCGGCGTGGACCGTGTCGGTGGTGCGGGTTGTGCCGAGCGCCGCCGCCGCCTCGGCGAGGAGATCGCGATCCAGGTCGAGGGTGGTATGCGTCTTCATGTGTCCCTCCGGCTGGACCAAGAGCGCTGTTTGTGCATAGCTGCATGATGCAGTTTACGCAGTGACGGCTTGGCAGATCAAGCATGACGGCTCGGGATGGAGCTCGCGAGCGCGTCCCGCGCCACCGGATCGCCGGCCTCGGTGGGCGATTCGTACCCCTTCGGAGCGTCGGCGCCCGGTGCTAGGCTGCACCGGCCGTGGGGATCCCGATCGCCCTGTACCTGCTCGCGTTCGTCGGCCGGCTCGTCCTGGTGGGCGGCTTCCCCGACCCCGCCTACCCCGATTCCTTCTACTACGTGGACGTGGCACGGCAGCTGGCGGCCGGCCACGGCTTCAACACCGACGTCCTGTGGATCTTCCCCGAGGTGGGCGGCAGGATCCCCGCCAACCCGGTGCTGCCCATCCCGTCCAACGCGCACTGGATGCCGCTCGCGTCCATCGTCCAGGTGCCGTTCATCTGGCTGCTGGGTCCCACGGCGCTCGCGTCGGCGCTGCCCTTCGCGCTCATCGGCGCCACCGCCGCGCCGCTGGCCTGGGTGATCGGGCGCGACGCCGGCGCGCCGCGCTACGTGGCGCTCGGGGCGGGACTCCTGACCGCCTTCCCGGGCCTGACCTGGGTCTACATGGCCCAGCCCGACAACTTCAGCCTGTACCAGCCGATGGTGGCGGGGGCGCTGTGGCTGACCGCCCGGGGCCTCCGCGGCAGCCGCCGCTCGTTCCTGCTGACGGGGGTGCTGGCCGGGCTCGCCACGCTGGCGCGCAACGACGGCGTGCTGGTCCTGGGCGTGATGGGCCTCGCGTTCCTGTGGGACCGCTGGCGGGCGCGGCGCGCGTTCGGCGACGAGCCGGCCCGGCCGGTGCGCATCCCGTTCTGGGCGGCCATCGGCTCGGTGGTCCTGTTCACGCTCTGCGTGGGGCCCTGGTTCGCCCGCCAGCTGCTGGTGTTCGGCTCGCTCTCGCCGTCCACGGCCACCGGCAAGGTGCTGTTCATCCGCAACATCGGCGAGTGGAACAGCATCACCACACCGGCCACACTGGACCACCTGCTGGGGATGGGGATCGGGCCGCTGCTGCTCACCCGGATCGGCGGTCTCGTGGCGGCCGCGTTCATCTTCAGCGTGCTCGTCGGGGCGGTGATCCTGGTCCCGCCGATGCTGGTGGGCGCCTGGCACCGGCGCCGCGACGTCTGGTTCGGGCCGTACCTCGCCTACGCGGTCGCGCTGTTCCTGTTCTCGGGGATCGTGTCGGCGGTGCATGTCCCCGGCGGCACGTTCATCCACTCGGCCGTGGCGCTGGCGCCGCACGGGTACGTGCTCGCGCTCGAGGGCATCGTCGTGGCCGTGGGCTGGATCGCCAGGCGGCGGCCCTCGTGGGACGCCGGGCAGGCCGGACGGGTCTTCACGGGCGCGGCGGTCGGGTTCGGGGTCCTGGCGGCCGCGGCCGGAGCGCTGAGTGTCCACGCTTCGTGGGCGTCCAGCGCACGGCTGGTGCAGCAGGCGGGGGCGGCGCTCGACGCGGCCGGCGCCCCCGCGGACGACCGCGTGATGTCGATCGACGCGTCGGGGACGAAGTACTGGACGGGGCATCCGGGCGTGGTGCTGGTCAACGACCCGCTCGACACCGTCTACCAGGTAGCCAAGGCGTACGACACGCGCTGGCTGGTCCTCGAGCCGGACGACACGGTCCCGGCCGCGGCCCAGATCCTCGTCGACGGCAACCGGCCGCCGTGGGTCGGCCCGCCGATCCTGGCTCGGCCCGACGTCTCGGTGTACCCGCTGTGCACCGTCCCGTCCGACACCCGGTGCGGCAGCGCGGGCGCCGCCCCGTGAGCCGCCCCGTGAGCCGCCCCGTGAGCCGCCGCGAGGACGCGCTGTGAGCCGCCCCGTGAGCCGCCCCGTGAGCCGCCGCGAGGACGCGCTGGCCGGGCTGGCCGCGCTCGGCATCTTCGCCGCGGCGCTGGCCGTCCGCGTCTGGGCGGCGTCCGGTACCGTGTTCCCGCGGCCCGAGGACTCCGCCTACTACGTGGGCGTGGCCCGGAACCTCGTGGAGGGGCGCGGGCTGGTCAGCGACGCCCTCTGGAGCTACGGCACGCCGCCGTTGGTGTTCCCGCGGCCCGCGTTCGAGGTCTGGCTGCCGCTGCCGTCGCTGCTGGCAGCCGTGCCGCTGGCGCTGTTCGGCGGGCCGCCGCCCATCCCGCTGCTCAACGCGCTCCGCTCGGCGCAGCTCGTGACCGTCGTCCTCGGCGCGCTGCTGGCGGTCCTCGCCTGGCGCCTGGCGGCCGATGTGGCGCAGGAGCGGCGACTGCCGGCCGGCCGGGCGCGCGTGCTGGCGATCGGCACGGGCCTCACGACGGCCGCCTACCTGCCGCTGATCCTGCACTCGGTCCAGCCCGACTCCACCACCCTGTTCGGCGTGCTGGTCCTGGCCGCCTGCCTGCTCGCGTATCGCGTCCTGCGCGACCCGCGCGGCGCCAGCCCGCGCGACCCGCGACTGCTGGGGATCGGCGTGCTGCTGGGGCTGGCGGCCCTGACGCGCAACGAGGCGATCTGGCTTGCAGTGGCGTGGGCGTGGCTCGCCTGGCGGGCGCCGGGGCTGCCGCGGGTGGGCCGGCTCCGGCTGATCGGGGTGGTCGCCGTGGTGTCGGTGGCCGTGTTCGCGCCGTGGGCCGTGCGCGACTGGGCGGTGTTCGGCAGCCCGCTGCCGGGCCAGGCCGCGTCGAACGCGCTCTCGGTCAGCGGCTTCGACATCTTCGCCTGGCAGGACGCGCCCACCCTCTCGCGCTACCTGGGGCAGGGCCCGGCGGCGCTGCTGGGGATGCGCGTGGACGGGATCGCGCACAACCTGGTCTCGGTGCTGCTCCTGCTGGGGGTGCCGGTCTCGATCATCGGGCTGCTGGCGCTTCCCTGGCAGGGACGGGACCGCGCACTCCGGCCGCTGCTGCTGGTGGCTGCGATGACGTTCCTCGTCACCAGCCTGGTGTTCCCGGTGGCGACCACGTGGGGCACCTTCCTCCACGCTGCCGTGCCGGCGCACGTGCTGCTGATCGTGTCCGCGCTGGGCGCCCTCGACGCCGCCCTGGCGCGGCTGGCGGGGCGGTTGGGCTGGGAGCGCCCCGTGGCCTGGCTGGGGGCGCTGCTGGCCGTGGGCTGGTCGGTGCTCTTCTCCGCGGTCCTGCTGCCGTCGAGCGCGACCGCCTCGGCCGACACGGCGCGCACGTACACCGTCCTCGCCCAGCAGCTCGCGGCCGCCGGCGAGCCGCTCGACGGGTCGAGCCCGGTCGTCGCCGACTTCCCGATCTGGACAGCCGAGGCGGAGCGCGTGCCGGCGCTCGCCCTGCCCAACGAGCCGCCGTCGTCGGTCCTGGATCTGGCGCGGCACTTCAACGCCCGCCTGCTGGTCCTGGCCGACGGCACGCGGGGCGACTGGCCCGGCGTCCTCGCCGACGGCAGCCCGGCGGCTGCCTGCTTCCACGAGCTGGCGCTGCCCGCGCCCGCCAGCCCAGGGGACGCCGCCGCGATCAGGGACGTGCGGGTCTGGCGCATCGCCTGCCCGTAGTGCGGGAGGTGGCCCGGGCAACGCACGGCTCCCGGGGATCCCCAGCGCGCACCCTCCGTTTGCCGCACCCCCGCCCCGGCGCCAGCGCACCCTCCGTTTGCCGCACCCCCGCCCCGGCGCGCCAGACAGTTGCGGGGTGACTGCTAGGCGGGCCGCGACGGGCCGGACCGGCCGAATCGGCCTCGATTCCGTGCTACCCAGTCGCCCGGGGATTACGTGGCACGGATTCGCCCCCCGGCTCTCGCCTAGCACTCGCTGGTGGACTGGATGGCGCCCGGCGCGCACGGGGCGCGGCCGCGCACGGGGCGAGCCGCGCTGGGGGCGTGACCCGGCGCGCAGGGGGCGCGGCCGCGCACGGGGCGAGCCGCG
>JAKAMV010000522.1 GCA_021812735.1 Chloroflexota bacterium
ACAAGCTCACCAAAGCCTCCGGCCGCATCGTCAATAGCCTCATTGGCCTGGGGTTAACCCTCGCCAGCTTTGTTATCATTCGTCTCATCGCCACCGCCATCGACCAGGTGGGTCCTCCGAGCAGCACGCCCACGACGCTCGCCGCAACGTGCAGGATCGCGACCGCGAGGGTGAGCCGGTACGCCCAGCGATGCATGTCCCAGAGCCCGAACGAGACGAGGATGCAGAACACCCCGACCGCGACCATCGCGAATGCCAGCGTGTGGCCCACCGGGCCGGTGTCGAGCCCCTGGTCCACGACAGTGGAGGACGCTGACGACGGGAAGAGCGTCAGGGCCTCCACCATCGCCATCGCGCCCCAGGCGAGCGAGAGCGTCGAGATCAGGCTGACCCCGATCGGGCGCTCCTGGACGGACCGCTGCTCCTGCGTCACCGCCGCTCCCTCGCTCGGCCCGGCCGCCGCGCGGCCCCGCCACCGAATCGTCAGCGTCGCACGTCGCGCGGCGCGCCGCAACGCGGCGTGCGTCAGGGCAGTCGGATCTCCGCCCGCGCCCGTGCCGGCCAGCGCGTCGCGTCGCCGTCCCATGAGGCCGTGACGCGGTACAGCCCGTCCTCGAGCCCGCCGAGGCCCTGGGTGAACCCGCCGGACGCGTCCGTCGTGGCGGTTCCGAGCGGGATCGGGGCAGGTGCGATCGACCGGACGTCGCGGCGCAGCTCGTCCGTCGCGAGGAAGATCGGCGCGACGTACGCCGCGTCGGCGGAGGCGACCGGGACCCGGACGGCGACCCACACGCGATAGGCGGCACCCGGCGTGACGCCGAACTCGGCCGAGTTGATACCGAGGGACCGTCCCGCCGGCGCCACGAGCCGCAGCATCCGGCCCGACCCGCGGTCGCTGTCGGGCGTCGTCGCGGTCCCGTCGCCCCACCAGCCCCACCGGTCGAGCCCCTCCGCGAAGGACGGGTCCGTCAGCAGGTTCGCGCCGCCGCCCTCGGCGTACCCGACCTCGTAGACGGTCAGGTCGGCGTCGCCCGGACCGGCTCCCTCCTGGTTGACGCGGATCCCCACGACGGCGTGGGTCGCACCCGCGGGCACGGTCCCCGTCACGTCGAGCACCTGGTATGCGCCGTCGAGCGGCGTCGCCGACACGGCGACGCGGGCCCCTGCCACCGGCGCGTGCCCGAGCGTCCGGAGCCGCCCCATCGCCCGCGGCCCCTCGGCGCCCTTCGCCGCCGACACCTCCAGCGCGGTCCGCGCCCGCGTGTACGACGCGACGAGGTGGGTGAACGTCAGCGCCCCCGTCTCCGGCAGGACCCGATCGGGCTTGTCCGTCCACGACTGGAAGACCGCGTCGTCGGGTGGCCCCGCCCCGTCGAGCTCGTGCGTCGCGACGTGGTCCCATGCGGCCCCGAGCCAGGCGGCGTCGGTCGACTCGGCCGTCCCGTTGTAGATCATCCCGAACCGCGTCCCGTGCGCCCGGGCGTACTCCTGCAGGCGCAGGCTCTCTGCCGGCCAGGCCGTCCGTCCCCAGTCGAGGTCGAGGTGGAAGAACGGGAGGGGCGTGCCCACCGCGGATCGGAACGCGACCAGCCACTCCTCGAACCGCTCTGCCGTCGCCGCCCCCGCGAGCGGCTCGATGTCGCCGACGACGATCGACGGGCGTGCAGCGCGCACCTCGCGGACGAACCGGGCGACCTCGGCGGCCACCTTCGCGGTCGACCAGTGGCAGGCGTTCGGTCCGTCGTACAGGCTCGCGAAGAAGTACGGCTCGTCCATGGCGATGTAGCGGACGCGTCCACCCGCAGCCTCGACGCGCCTGATCAGTCGGAGCGCCTCGGCCGAACCGCCGGCGAACCCCTCGACGCCCTCTCCGCACGCGCCGGCGATCAGTGGGCCGGCCTCGATCGCGATCTCGATCTGGCGCGCCTCCAGCGCCGCGACCACCCGTCGCAGGTCGGCGTTCGAAGCGGTCCCGCCGACCCACTCCCCGTAGAGCTTGAAGATGTGCGTGCGACCGGCGGTCATCTTCCAGGGCGCGCTCGCGGCGAACAGGGCGGCGAAGTCGTCCGAGCCGTCGTACCCCCGGCCAGGGCGCTGGGGCATCGGCGGCAGCGGCGCGAACCAGATGCGTGGCGTGACGGCGGCCGACTTCGCGAGGGTGGCGCAGGCGGTCTTCCCGCCGCCGGCCACGGTCAGGGAGGCGCGCCCCGTGCCCGCGGTCGCGTTCCGAAGGGCGGCGGCCTGGGTCGCGGACAGCGTGCGGGTGAGCTTCAGCGTCCCGCCGCCAGTCGCCCTGAGGGAGCCCAGCGATGCGACGACCTTCCCGGGCGCGGGGCACGCGCCACGCCGCACCGCGACGGCGTGATTGGCAGACGCCTTCAGCCCGCGGAGGGAGAGGGCGACGGATCCGGCTCCGGTGTCGAAGACGCGGACCGTCCCCGAGCCCTTCGCCGCCGCGCCCGTGAAGGACGCCGACCAGGCCGACTCGACGAGCTGCGACGCGGCGGTCTGGACGGCGTCGCCCGGGTCGCCGAGGATCGGGTCACCGGCGCCCGTGGCGCGGACGGGGAGTGTGAGCGCGCCGGCGAGGAGGAGCACGGCCGCCGCGACGAGCCCCCGTCGCACTACGGCCTGCCGCACCACGGCCGGCCGCCGGCGACGGCCGGCACCGACGGACGAGCGTCGATCGACGTCCATGGTCCATCCTCCGCGGGACCCGAGGCGGACAGGGTACCAGCCGGCGGAAGCGCCTCCGCCGGCCCTTCAGGCCCAGCGGTGCGCTCTGGGCCGCCGTCATTGAGGCTTCCGCCACAATCGACGCGGCAACCCGCAGGCGGCGTTCCAGGCGCTGCTCGGGCTCGGCACCGGACGCGCGCCGGCTCCGCTCTCCATCGTCCGGGGAGCGGGCGACCTGCCGCTTCCCCATCAGGCCGCAGCCGCGGAAAGGCCGGTGCTCTTGGTGAGGACGAGACCCTACTTGATCGCCGTCGCGTCGAGCGTGTGCGCGCCGGCGCATTGCCTGTCGAATGGCTCCCACGACAGGGCGCCGGAGACGGTGAGCGAGTCCCCCATCCTGATGAGGCTCCCGTCGGGTGTGCCGAGTCCGTGTTCGTCCGCCACGTAGCCGGACGGCAACTGCCGAAGCCAGTGGCGATCAGTGCCGTTCCCATGCGGCACGAGGACGTAGAGACAGTGGCCGTCGGAGCCCTCGAGTGTCCCGGTGATGGTCGCGGTTCCGCTGGCGCAGCCCGAGACGAGGAGTGTCGCGCACATCGCGACGCAGGCCGCAAGCCGAAGCCTCTTCACGCCGGCACTCCATTAGGCGCGATTGGTACCCGCAGCGTCTCCTCGAGTCCGGGGAACGGTCAAGAGTCAAGTGGGCGATGCCTGACGGTCGGCCGTTGCCTCGCCCTACATCCTGACTCCCATCGCCGCGGACCAGTGGGGCCTGTTCACCCGCCGCCAGGCCGAGCGTGCGGGTGTACCGGGGTGTGTGGCGCGAGGGCGCGGCCGGCGTCATGGCCACAACCGCGCCAACGTATCCTCGGACCTGATGGAGACCATCGGCCGCGGACGGGATCGCCTGGTCGGGCTGTTGCTTCTCGTGCTCGTCATCGTCGCTGTCGGACTGCTCATCGTCGGCTACGGGGTCGCGGTGGGGGTCGGAGCGCTCGCTGGCCTGGTCCTCGGGTTCCTCGCGGGCACCCTCGGTGTGCTGTGGCTGGGCCGGGGGTCTGGTCGATCCATCACGTTCGGGGGCATGGAATGGTCGTCTGAGTCTGGGCGGCCGACGGCCGAGCTGATGGCCGAAATGCAGGAGCTCGGCGAGATCAGCAGTGTTGATGTCGGCCCCATCCGATCGGTCCTGCCGGTGCTGGCGCGTGCCGACGCAGGAGGGCTCGACGTCGAACTCGTCACGGTCGAGGTACACGAAGCTGGCCTGGCCATGACGCTCGACGTCGCCCGCCGACCCGGCACGCTGCCGCCGGCATCGATGGCGCGTGTATCGGTGAGCGACGACACGGGGACGGCCTATCGAGCCTCGGCACAGGGCCAGGGCGGGCTCCCGAGCCGCATGCGCTACGCGGTGACCGCGATACCGGCGCCACAGCCAGCTGCGACGCGTCTCGAGATCACGATCGAACGGTTCTTCGATCCGTTCCCCGGCGGCCGCCAGCAGGCGAGCGGCCCGTGGAGGTTCTCGGTCGCACTGTCCTCGCTTTGATGACCGCCTCGGAACATGCGACGGCTTGGCGGTTCAGGGCGACACCGGCACGAGGATGTCCCCGGGCGCTCAGCGCCGCGCCTGCTCGAGGAAGTCAGCAATCCGAGCCTGAACAAACGATCTGACGCGAGGGTCCTGGATCTTCGTGGCCCAATCACTCAGCACCTCATCCCGAAAACCGGGCGGAAGATCGACCTCGGTGAGATGGCTGAACCGCTTGCCGCGAGCGCGAGCTAGATACAGGGTGTCGAAGACTGCCTTCTCCGCGGTCGCCGCACGTTCGCCATTGCGCTCCTCGTAGCCACCGAAGAGCTCTGGAGGCAGGCGATGGACGGAGTAGGTGCCAACGGGCGTCTTGAGGGTCTTGGTGTTCGCCAGCGACACGACGTAGATCGTTCGCGGGATCTGCGTAATGACGCCTCGCCGCGACAGCGCCGTGTAGAGCGACACGTACGAGGGATACGGATCAGTCAGCCAGGACGCGACGAGGTACGGGCTGGGTCTCGGTGCCATCGACCAGCGACCGGGCGAAATGCGGAGGACCGAACCGGCGTCCTGCAGCGAGGCAAGCAGGTGCGAGGCGCTCGAGACCGAGATCCGGAGGACGGCCGCCGCCTCGCCCGTGCGGAGCATGGGCCGGTCGAGTCTGCGCAACACCTCGAGGGCTCGCACCGCGTTCATGGCAGGAGGGCCTCGAGGCGCTTGGCGACGCTGACCTGCATGTTCTCCCAAGCCTCGACGGACTCGTAGAGCGGCAGGGCGTCGGGCTCGATGAAGCTCAGGACCTTGGCGCGATACTCGTCGTAGCCGATTTCGAAGAGGCGCGTGAGCGCCGTCCGAAGGCCTGCTTCCTCGACATCGCCTGGGGACACGGCCTCGGGAGCGACGCGGAACAGGAGGTCGAGATCGAAGACGTCGCGAGGGGCGTCGTGACCCCGCGGTCGATCGCCTCACGCGTCGCACGGACGACCTGCTCAGGTGCCCCGCCGCTCTCCGCGACGTCGACGATCGTCCGCGCGGGCGCCGTCAGGCGGACGCCCTCGCGGGTGGTGACGTCACCAGCACCGAGTGACGGCCGGCACCTTGCAGGCAAGCCACACCCGGTGGGTGGGCACCAGGCTATGAACCATCCAGAGGGACCGGATCACAGCTCCTCGACGACGAGGGCGATCCCGCTCGGCGCAGAGAGGAGGGGCACCGTGAGGCGCGCAGCCTCGACGATGTGGATCCGAGGTGGTCGCGGCAGTTCCTGCTGCGCGAAATAGGTGCCGGGTCCGTAGAACAGCCCGTAGCGGACCACGACCCCGGCGGCCTCGAGCACTGCCTCCTCCAGCTCGGCGACCGCCGCTCCGCCGTCGCCCGGCAGCGACCAGGCCACGCTCTGGGCCACGAACCCCGTCGCGCCGGCGGCCCGGGCAGCGGCGAGCAGGTTGCGGGTGCCCTCGCGGCGGATCCGCGAGGTGCGGGCGGCGAACTCGGCGAGGCGCGCTCGATCGTCGGGCAGATCGGTGAGCTGCTGGACCACCACGTCGGGCCCAAATGCCACGAGCGCCGCCCGCAGGGCATCGGCCTCGAAGACGTCACCGACGATCGGGGTCGCGCCCAGCGCGCGGAGGCTCGCGACACGCCCCGGAGAGCGCGTCATCCCCGCCACGACGTGCCCACCTTCGACGAGCAGGGGCACCAGCTGGCGGCCGATTGCGCCGCTTGCCCCCGCCACGAACACGCGCGTATAGATCCCTCCTCGGTCGTCGGCGGCCCATCCGATGATCGCGCAGAACCGCCAGATGCGCTGCCTGGCCGGACCTCCACGAGGAGGTCACCATCGAGACGGCGCGCTAGGCTGGCAGGGCCCAGAGGAACGTCCGGACCGCCTGTGCGAACCCTGTGGGGTCATCCATGTGGACCACGTGTCCACCGTGCAGCGTCACGAGACGCGTGTTGGGGCGGCGGGCCGCCATCTCGGCGAGGTGGGCAGCGGTCGTGAGCCGGCTCTCGTCGCCCCGGACGAGCAGCGCGGGGCAATCTGAGGTGAGCCAGTCTGCCCAGTGGTCGCCATCGAGCTCTCGCTGCGACTCGACCATGTCTGTCGGATCGAACGCGAGCCGCCAGCCGGCGGCGGTCTCGCGGAAGCTGTCGGTGAGATAGGGCAGGAACCGCCCGCCGACGCGCTCAGCAAGCTGCTCACAGGTCGGGTAGGTGCCCGACCAACCGAGCACGAAGCCCACATCGGCCTCGACGACGGCGCCAATGTCCTCGACGATGAGGCCGCGCACCTGCTCCGGCCGACGGGCGGCGAACTGGTAGGCGTTGACGCCCCCCAGCGAGTGGCCAAGCAGCACGACGCTCTCGAGCCCCAGGTGGCCGTAGAGGGCCGCAAGGTCGCCCAAGTAGTCATCGCGCCGATAGGTGTGCGGGCGATCTGAGTAGCCGTGCCCGCGCTGGTCGAGAGCGACGACGCGCCAGGGACGCAGCGCGGCGGCGAGCGGCGCGAACGTCCTGGCCTCCATCCAGTGTCCGTGCAGGGCGACCAGGACGGGTCCCCCGCCGCCCGCATCGAGATACGAGAGCGTCAGGCCGCCGTGCTCGAAGGCGTGGCGCCGCATCGGCTCGACGGCGCTCATTGGAGCACCGAGAGCAGGCGTCCGATGGGTGCCCAGGCGGATGCTGAGGCCATTCGGCTCAGCGCCTCTCGCGCTCTCTCGTCGGTCATGACGTGGAGATGCTACGCCCGATCATGCCGGGCGGCGAGCCCCGCGGTCGAGAGCCTCCGGCGATGTCCAGGGTTGCTCGTCCATGCCGTCGATTCCCCACCTCAGTTCCCCCATGCGTCCCGGCGGGGGAGGGCCTTGACGAGAGTGGCGATTCGCCGACCGTGCATGGTACCGTTCCCGCGCAGCAATCCGCTGCGGGTCCGGTGCCGTCTCCCGGGCGGGAGTAGCTCAGTCGGTAGAGCGTCAGCCTTCCAAGCTGAATGTCGCGGGTTCGAGACCCGTCTCCCGCTCCAG
>JAKAMV010000523.1 GCA_021812735.1 Chloroflexota bacterium
GCGGGAGATCGCCGCCGGGCAGGCCAAGGTGACGGTCGTGGACGCCACCGGCAGCCATGCTTACCAGCCCGGCTACATGTACATCGCGATGGGCCACGAGAAGCCCCAGAAGCTGGTCAAGCCCGAGAAGTCCCTGCTCGACGGCAACGTGGAGCTGGTGATCGACGGCGTCACCGGCATCGACGCCCCGGGCGGCACCGTGGCCCTCGCGTCCGGCGCGACGCTGGCGTTCGACCAGCTGGTCATCGCGCTCGGCTCGCGGATCCTGCCCGGCGACCTCCCCGGCTTCGAGGCCGAGGCGCACCACTTCTACACCGCCGACGCGGCGGCGAAGCTGCGCAAGGCCCTCGACGCGTTCCGGGGCGGGAAGATCGTGATCGGCATCGCGGGCATCCCCTACAAGTGCCCGCCGGCGCCGCTCGAGGTGGCCTTCCTCATCGAGTCGGAGCTCCGCGAGCGGGGCCTGCGGGACAAGACGGAGCTCACCTTCCTGTCGCCGATCAATCGCGCCTTCACCATCGAGAGCGTGTCGGAGATGGCGACGCCGATCTTCGAGCAGAAGGGCATCCGCCTCGAGCTGCTCGCGGGCGTGGGCGAGATCGACGCGGAGCGCAAGGTCGTCGTCACCGACGCGTTCGAGGAGCACCCGTACGACCTGCTGGTCTGCGTGCCGCCGCACAAGGGTGCCCAGGTGCTGATCGACAGCGGCCTCGCGCCGAAGTCGGGCTGGCTGCCCACCGACCGTGCGACGCTCCAGGTCAAGAAGGTGGCCAAGCCCGCCCCCGGCACCCCCGACGAGGACATCCCGCGCTACCACAACGTCTACGCGCTGGGCGACACGACCGACCTGCCGCTCTCCAAGGCCGGTTCCACCGCCCACTTCGAGGCCCCGGTGGCGCCGGAGCGGGTGGCGGCCGCAGTCCAGGGGCGCGAGCCCGAGGGCAAGGAGGCCACCTACACCGGCAAGGTGATGTGCTTCTTCGAGGTGGGCGACGGCAAGGGCACGCTCCTGCAGTTCGACTACAACCACCCGCCCAAGCCGCCGAAGCCCAGCCAGCTGTGGCACATCGGCAAGATCATGTTCAACAAGACGTACTGGCGGACCGTCCCCCGCGGCCGCGTCTAGCGTCCCGTCCGCCGC
Source organism: Chloroflexota bacterium (assembly GCA_021812735.1). The sequence goes on from JAKAMV010000523.1 coordinate 1,142, forward strand.
CTCGGCGCCTCCCTCCCCCCGCGCCTCGACGACCCCGGCCCACTGCGGGCGCCGGGGTCGTCGGATTCCCGGCGGGCGCCAAGGCTTGGCCGTCTGGCCACCTACAATCGCTGCGTGAACCGACTCGACCTCCCGCGCCGCCCGGGCACCCGATGAGCGGCCGCGTCTTCTCCCGCGCGTCCTCGGCCAATCCGCCCGTCGCGGTGTCCGCCCACGGCTCCACGATCGTCGACGCCGACGGGCGCGAGTACCTCGACGCCGCCGGCGGGGCGATCGTGGTGGGCGTCGGCCACGGCCGGCGCGAGGTGGCGGACGCCATGGCTGCGCAGGCGGCGAGGGTCGCCTATGCCCACGGCTCGGCGTTCACGAGCGAGGCGCTCGAGCGCTATGCCGCGGCGGTGGGCGACCACCTGCCGATGGACGAGCCGGCGGTCTACCCGGTCAGCGGCGGGTCGGAGGCGATCGAGACGGCGCTCAAGATGGCCCGCGTGGCGCAGCTCGCCCGCGGCGAGGCGGAGCGTACGGTGGTCATCGCCCGCTGGAGCAGCTACCACGGCAACACGCTGGGCGCGCTCGACCTCTCCGGCCGCAAGCCGCTGCGCCGCCCCTACGAGCCGTGGCTGGGACGCTTCCGGCACGTGTCCGCGGCGTACCCGTACCGGGCCGACGAGCCGGGCTCGAACGCGCTGGGCAGCACGGACGCGCTGGCCGAGGAGCTCGACGCAGCGATCGTGGAGGCCGGGCCGCGGAGCGTCGCCGCGTTCGTCGCCGAGCCCATCGTCGGCGCCTCGCTGGGGGCTGTCGAGCCGCCCGAGGGCTACTGGCCCGCGATCGCGGAGGTCTGCCGACGACACGGAGTCCTGCTCATTGCCGACGAGGTGATGACGGGGTTCGGGCGGACCGGCGCCTGGTTCGGCGTGGACCACTGGGGCGTGCGCCCCGACATCCTGGTGGCCGCCAAGGGCGCCACGAGCGGCTACTGGCCGTTCGGCTTCGCGGCGGCCTCGGGCGAGGTGCACGCCACAATCCGCTCGGGGGGCACCTTCACCCACGGGTTCACCTACTCGCACCAGCCCACGGCCGCCGCGGTGGCGGGCGAGGTGCTGCGGATCCTCGAGGCGGAGTCGCTCGTGGGCGCGTCGCTGATCAAGGGCGCCCAGCTCCAGGCGCTGCTCCACGAGCGGCTCGATGAGCACCCCGCCGTGGGCGACATCCGCGGCCGCGGCCTGATGGTGGGCGTGGAGCTGGTGCGCGATCGGGCGACCAGGACGCCCTATCCGCGCTCGGCCAGGCTGGTCGAGGCCGTCCTGCGGATCGCCCGCGAGCACGGCCTCCTGCTCTACTCGGGCACCGGCAACGCGAACGGGACCGACGGCGACATCGTGCTGCTGGGGCCGCCGTTCGTGATCACCCACGGCGAGCTCGTCCGCGTGGCGGACGGCCTGCGCGAGGCGCTCGACGCAGCGGTCGCCGCCCTCGGGTAGGGAACCGCTACCAGCGGCGCCGCCCGCTCGACGAGCGGGCGAGCACGGCGACCCCCAGGATCACGAGCAGCAGCGGCCAGATGAGGTCGCTGATGCCGGGGATCGCCAGCGACGAGCCGCCGATCGCCACCAGCAGCACGCCCAGGACCGCCTGCCAGCCCCAGCCGGCGCGGCTCGCGGCCCGGACGAGCGCGATGAACAGGAATGCCACGCCCAGGCACAGCGTGCCGAGGCCCGTTCCGCCGACGATGCCGGCGGCCTCGAGCAGGCCCGGCGCGGCGAGCGCGGTGATGATCGACCCGAGGTAGAGCGAGCCCATCCCGCGGTTGACGACCCAGGACACGAGGAACGCCACGCCCACGGCGAGGAACAGCAGCGAGCCCGCCTCCTTGACGTAGGGCAGGAGCTGCTGGAGCAGCAGCAGCCCGCCGAAGACCACGAGGAAGATGCCGAACCACGGCACCCGGCCCCGGCCGCGAGGGCCGCCGATGTCGGTCCAGTCCCAGCTGTAGGCGTGGACGCCGCCGTCGATCACATCGCCCCGCAGGGGGTCACCGGGTTGCTGGCCCATCAGGCGCTCCTTCTCATCGTGCGACGAGCGTACCGCGTCGGCGCGGAGTGCCGCGCGCGGACTACGATCGGCGGATGCCGCACGTCATGACCGTCCTCGGCCCCGTGGATCCCGCGATCCTCGGGTTCACGCTTCCCCACGAGCACACGCAGATCGCCCTGTGGCAGATCCCCGGGCGCTACGACTACTGGGAGCTCGCCCGCGATGAGCCCGTGATCCTCGAGGAGCTGCGCCTGTTCCGCGAGGCCGGCGGGTCGACGCTGGCGGACCTGACGCTGCCGGGCGTCGGCCGCGACCCGGCGTGGCTGGCGGCGATCGCCCGCGCGTCGGGGCTCAACATCGTCATGGGCGGTGGCTGGTACCGCAGTCCGTACTACCCGCCCGAGGCCCGGATCGACCGACGGATGACTGACGAGCTGGCCGAGGAGCTGGTGGCCGAGGCGACGGTCGGCGTGGGGGACACCGGCGTCCGCATCGGCATCCTGGGCGAGATCGGCACCGACAAGCCGTGGGTCAATCCCGCCGAGGAGCGCGTGTTCCGGGCCGTGGCGCGGGCGTCGCGGCGGACGGGCCTGGCGATCTCCACCCACGCGGCGCAGTCGCCGGTGGGGACGCTGCAGATGGACATCCTCGAGGAGGAGGGGGCGGACCCGGGGCGGGTCGTCATCGGGCACTCGGACTCCTATCCGCGGCTCGACCACTACCTCGGGCTGCTCGAGCGCGGCGCCTCGATCGAGTTCGACTTCCTGGGCATGGCCTTCGAGCCCACGGAGAAGCACGGCGAGGCGCGCGTCGTCGACCTGCTGCTCGAGCTGCTGTCGCGCGGGCACAGCGACCGCATCCTGCTCAGCCAGGACGTGTGCCACAACAGCCAGCTGCGCCGCTACGAGGGCAACGGCTACACGTACCTCCAGACGACGTTCCTGCCCAGGCTGCGCGACCGCGGCGTCAGCGACGCGGAGATCGAGCAGCTGACGGCGGCGAACCCGCGCCGGGTGCTGACGATCGGCTAGTGTCGCGGGCCAGGCGCGACCAGGCCCGGCGCCGGGGCAGCTCTGGATCTGGCGTGGTGCTGGATACCGGTGGTGGCGGTGGAACGCACGCAACGAGGCGCGGCGCGCGCTGGGTGCTGGGCGCTGGTACCGCCATGGGCGGTGAGGAGGGTCGCGTCCGCGAGACAGCACCGCCCGTGACGGTGTTGCGGCATCCGGGAGGCCGCCGCCGCGGCCGCGGCAGAGCTGGCCGGGACATGTCGGAGCCGCGGCCCGGCCCGGGTCCCCCGTGCGTGGGACGTGGCGGGTGCTAGGCGAGCGTCGCCTTGACGGACAGGGCGACGTTGCCCTTGAGCGCCTGCGAGACCGGGCAGTTGGCCTTGGCGTCCTCGGCGAGCTCGGCGAACTTGGCCTGGTCGATCCCCGGGACCTCGCCGCGAACGGTGATGTCCGATCGCGCGATGCCCCAGCCGGCGTCGGTCTTGTCGAACGTGATCGTGGCCTTGACCGACAGCTTGTCGGCCGGCGTGCCGTTCTTGGCGAGCCGGGACGAGAACGCCATCGAGAAGCACGAGGCGTGGGCGGCGGCGATGAGCTCCTCGGGGCTGGTTCGGCCGTTGTGGTCCTCGGTCCGCGAGGCCCACGTGACGGGTTGGCGGCTGAACGCGCCCGACGACACGTAGTCGATGCTGCCGGCGCCCTCGAGCAGGCTGCCGCTCCAGGTGACGTCGGCGTAGCGGGTGATCGCCATCGAATTCCTCCTTGGGCAGGTCGGCGGGACGCACGACAGGCTCTGTGTTCCGCTAGCGTGCCACGGGTCGGAGCAGCGCGGGGCTGCGCCGATCCGTGGCGCGGGCTCAGGCCTCGGTGGGCGCCGGGCGAGGGCTTGTCGACGCCCTCGACCCGCCAGCCTCCCCGTCCTTCCCGTCGCGCCGGGTGAACCGCGAGCGGAGCCCGTCGACGAGCGAGTACACGACCGGCACCACGAGCAGCGTCAGGAAGGTGGAGCTGAACAGGCCGCCGATGACGACCGTCCCGAGGTCCGCGGCGATGATCGAGCCCTGGTTGAAGCCGGCCGCGAGCGGGATCAGCGCCAGGATCGTCGCGATGGCCGTCATCAGGATCGGCCGGACGCGGGTGCGCCCGCCCTCAACGAGGGCATCGTGCGTGGACAAGCCCTGTGCCCGCAACCGCTCGACCAGGTCGAGCAGCACGATCGCGTTGGTGACCACGATCCCGATGAGCATCAGGAAGCCGATGAGGGCGCTGACGCCGAGGGGCCGGCCCGTGAGCAGCAGCGCCGGGAAGGCGCCGATGGTCGCGAGCGGCAGGCTGAACAGGATGACGAACGGGGTGACGAGGGAGTTGAACGTCAGCACCATCGCGAGGTAGACGACCAGGACCGCGACGCCCATCGAGACGTACAGCCCCGAGAACGCGTCCCGCTGCTCCTGGGTCACGCCCGCCAGCTTGACCGAGATGCCGCTGGGGATAGCCCCGTGAGCGGCCAGCGCGTCGATCTGCGCCTGGACGTCCTGGCTCACCTTGCCGGTGTCCACGCTCGTGATCTCCGCCGAGATCGTCGCGGCGGGCGACTGGTCGACGCGCGTGATCGTGCCCTGGGCGTCGACCTGCTGCACGCTGGCGATCTGGCCCAGCGGCAGCCGGGTCGCGGTCCCGACCTGGATGGCCCTGAGCTCCTCGACCGATGTGACCGCCTTGGGGTCGATCTGGACGACGACCGGGGTTGAGCTCGTCTGGCCCGCGAGCGTGATGGAGGTCGCCGTGCTCGGCACCAGCATCGCGCGCACGGCCTGCGCCACCTGCGCGGCCGTCATGCCCACCATGATCGCCTTGTTCGGGTCCGGGGTGACCTCGATCTCGGGCGTGCCCTTCGAGAGGTCGCTCTTGAGGTTGAGGAGGTCGGGGTTGCCGGCCAGCGCCGTCAGGACCGCGTCGTTCGCCGCCGCCACCTTGGCCGAGTCCTCACCCGAGACGACCACGGTGAGGTTGTTGGACGTGAAGCCGGCGGACTGCGCCACCGCCACGTCCCAGCCGCCGGCCTTCACCGGCGCCAGCTCGTCGGACAGCTTCTCGCTGTACTCGTTGAGGTCAGCCGACGGGTCGAGCCGGACCGTCAGCCGGGCCGAGTTGGCGGGCAGGCCGCTCTGCGCCGCCACGACCGTCTGGAAGCCCGTGTCGGACTCGCCGGGGATCGAGGTGGACACGTGCTGGACCATCGGGTCGGTGCGCAGGATCTGCTCGGCCTGCGACGCGCGGTCCAGCACCGCCTGGCTGCTGGTGCCCGCGGGCGGCGCCACAGTCGCCTGGAGGATCTTCTCACCGCCAGCGTCGATGAACGCGGTGGGCAGCATCGGGGCGATGACCCCGGTCGTCAGGAACAGCAGCACGGCCACGCCGACCACGCCGAGCTTGGTCCAGCGATTCCGCAGGGCTGCAGTGATCGTGGGCGTGTAGAGCCGGATCCAGAGCGAGTTCTTGGGCTCGCCGTCCGCGTCGACGTTGGACGGGACCTTGCGGATGAGCAGGAACGCGAGCACCGGCACGACCGTCAGCGCGCAGAGCAGCGACGCGACGAGCGCGAAGGTGACGGTGAGCGCGAACGGCAGGAAGAACTGCGACACGATGCCGCCGACGAAGCCGAGCGGCAGGAAGACGCCCACCGTCGTCACCGTGGCGGCAGTGATGGCGCCGGCCACCTCGCGCGGGCCGTTGATCGACGCGGTCAGCCGGTTCTCGCCCTTGGCCCGGTGACGGTAGATGTTCTCCAGGACGACGATCGCGTCGTCCACGACGCGGCCGACGGCGACCGCCAGGCCGCCCAGGGTCATGATGTTCAGCGTGATCCCCGACAGCTGCATGATCACCAGGGCGGTGAGCAGCGAGAGCGGGATGCTGACCGCGGCCACGAGCGTGGAGCGCAGGCTGAACAGGAACAGGAAGATGGTCAGGACGGCGAAGATGGCGCCGGTCAGGCCTTCGTGGAGGAGGCCGTCGGTCG